>NZ_JZRI01000155.1:0-3198 GCF_000952175.1 Pseudomonas sp. ES3-33
AGATGTGTATAAGAGACAGCGCTCAGCAAGTTATCGAGGTCTGCAGGGTGCTCGACGGTTCAAGATTGAACAGATGAATTAAAAATAGCAAAGTTCTGACCTTTGACAAGTTATCGATTATTTGAGTTCGAATTATTGGAGGATCAGAATATACATGATGACTTTAAATAAAATCAGCGAAGCCAGCCGAGGCTGACCTCGCGTTACACTTAGGCCGCTTTGAAGCAGTAAGCCGCCAGCTTGTTCCCGTCAAGGTCACGGGCGTAGGCAGCATAAGCATTTGGTGCCCAGCCGCGTGTGCCAGGGGCGCCGGCGCAGACGCCACCTGCAGCCAGGGCTGCGGCATGGAACGCGTCGATTGCGGCGCGGCTCGGAGCCTCGAAGCTTACAGTCACGCCGTTACCGACGGTGGCGGGTTCGCCGTTGGCCGGTTTCAGGACGAAGAAAGAAGGTGCGTTCTCCCCCCAGATTGAACCATTGTCGTCCAAATCGGCAATGCGCTTGTGACCCAGCTTACCCAGTACGCTATCGTAAAAAGCGCGTGCTTTGTGCAGGTCGTTAGTACCAACTGTGACGTGAGTGAATACGCTCATCTTGGGTTCTCTTGATTGTTTATGAAGTGGGTGTTGCTCTTGTTGCATCAGGATGGTTTGCACCCTGACAACTAATCGCTGGATCTTCTGACTCAGCGATCGAAGTGAATTACGGTACGAATACTCTTGCCTTCGTGCATCAGGTCAAAGGCCTTGTTGATATCCTCCAACCCCATGGTGTGAGTAATGAAGGTGTCCAGAGGAATTTCTCCTTTCTGCGCTTTCTCGACATAGCTGGGTAGCTCGCTGCGACCTTTCACTCCGCCAAAGGCCGAGCCGCGCCAGACCCTGCCAGTAACTAATTGGAATGGACGGGTACTGATTTCCTGCCCGGCGCCAGCGACACCGATAATCACCGACTCACCCCAACCCTTATGGCAACACTCCAGAGCTGCGCGCATCAGCTTGACGTTGCCGATGCATTCAAACGAGTAATCCACCCCCCCCTCGGTAAGTTCGACGATCACGTCCTGGATCGGCTGGTCGTAATCCTTCGGATTGATGAAATCGGTGGCGCCCAATTGCCTAGCAATCTCGAACTTGGCCGGGTTGATATCGATCGCGATGATTCGGCCAGCCTTGGCCATGGTGGCGCCAATGATCGCAGCCAGGCCGATGCCACCCAAGCCGAAGATGGCCACACTGGCGCCCTCCTCCACTTTGGCCGTGTTGAGTACCGCGCCTATGCCGGTCGTAACACCGCAACCGAGCAGGCAAACCTGCTCCAGCGGAGCCTCCTTTGCAATTTTCGCCAGCGAGATTTCCGGCAGCACCGTGTACTCGGAGAACGTCGAGGTGCCCATGTAGTGGAAGATCGGCTGCCCCTTATAGGAGAAGCGACTGGTGCCGTCAGGCATCAGGCCTTTTCCCTGAGTGGCACGGATTTTCTGACAGAGGTTTGTCTTGCCGGACTTGCAGAATTTGCACTCGCCACATTCCGGGGTATAGAGCGGGATCACATGATCGCCCACCGCCACGGACGTCACCCCCTCGCCAATGGCCTCGACGATACCGCCGCCCTCGTGACCGAGGATGACCGGAAAGATACCTTCCGGATCGGCGCCGGATAGGGTGAAGGCATCGGTATGGCAGACGCCCGTGGCCGTGATGCGTACCAGCACCTCCCCAGCCTGCGGCGGTGCCACATCGACTTCGACAATTTGCAGGGGCTGGTTGGCAGCAAAGGCTACTGCAGCTCGCGATTTGATCATTATTGTTTTTCCTGAACGCAACGAAGACGGTGGTCGGTGTTAATCGTAGTAGGGCTTGTCACTGGCGTAAGTCCAATGTCACGGCGCTGGTTGGGCGCGTACAGCAGAGCAGGATATTGCCGTTTGTGGGGGCATCCAGCGGCTCTTCGAAATACTCGACAGAGCCTTCACGCAAGCTGACCTCGCAGCTGTTGCAGAGACCGGTCCGGCAATTGAAAGTCGGCGTAAGCCCGGCCTGTTCGGCGAGCTCTAGCAGTGAGTGGCAGTTCTGATCCCATGAGACCTGGGTTCCAGATGGCAGAAACTGCACGTTTAATGTGCTTTCGCTCCTACTGGCCACGGCTGATGGAACAAGCATAGTGGGCGCAGTAGCGGGCGCCGGTCTAACTTCGTCCTCTTCAAGGATGGTCGCTGGACCGAAGAACTCGTAATGAATACGCTCGGCCGCGATCCCGAGGTTGCGCAGCAGACGCCAGTTCGCCTGCATAAAAGGCCGCGGACCGCACAGATAGACGTCATAGTCGTCCATCGGCAGCAGCTGTTGTAGGGTTTCTCGACTGACCAGCCCCTGGCTATGAAAGGCCTGTTTGGCCTGATCCTCCGCGTCCGGGTTGCGGTAGCAAAAGTGCGCCTTGATCCCAGGACGACAGCTGGCTAGAGTCAGCACCTCGTCACGGAAAGCATGCACGGCGCCGCTTTCGCAGGCATGGATGAAGTACACCGGACGCGTCGAGTTACGGCTCAGCTGATGCAGCATGCTCAGCATCGGGGTCAGGCCCACACCACCACTAAAGAGCACCACTGGCCTTGAGCTGTCTTCGTCCAGAGTGAAGGTTCCGGCCGGTCCGGCGATCTCCAACTGGTCGCCGACCTGCACGTGATCGTGCAGGTAATTGGAGCCTTGTCCAGGCGGCAGCTCGGGCTTGTCGAACGGTGAGGGCTCGCGCTTCACCGAAATACGCAGGCGCGATGTATCCCGGGGATCTGCACTAAAGCTGTAGTTGCGCAGCACAGTCACACCGTCATCCAAGGAAAGACGGACAATCAGGAACTGCCCCGGGCGAAAAGGCATGCTGGAAACACCATCGGCTGCCGTCAGAACGAAGGAGGTGATCACGGCGCTTTCGGGATTTTTCTCGATCACCCGATAGGCTTTGAAACCTTGCGGGGTGAGCTGTTTTTGCGCTTGGGTCCCCATCTTATGCCTCCGTCTTTTTTTCCGCGTGTTGCTGGGTCAATGGAATCAAACGATCAGACTGTTCTTCGGCAATCAACTTGGCCAGGTGACGACGAAAGCGCAACGGGCCTGAGTCAGTGGCTAGATCAATGTTGGGCGTCTGCTTGTTGGCCATACCTAGGTGCACGGCACTGAGAACGACCCGATCTTCGGCAAA
>NZ_JZRI01000156.1:0-2391 GCF_000952175.1 Pseudomonas sp. ES3-33
GTAAGCGTCCAGCCAACACACCTTCCGAACTCCAGCATTAAGGGCGATGGTGTCCGCGTATTTTTAAGCGGACGCGATCGCCCTTAACGTCAGGATTTCCATGCGCCAACGAAGCTCTTACCCGAAACCCTTCAAGGCCCAGGTTGTTCAGGAATGCCTGCAACCGGGCGCAACCCTATCCAGCGTTGCCATCAGCCACGGCATCAACGCCAACGTTATCCGCAAGTGGCTACCGCTTTATCGAGATCAGTCGCCAGCGGCGTTGCCAGCTTTCATTCCATTGAGAGCTACGCCCAAACGGCAAACGGAAGCGTTGGCGGTTATTGAGCTGCCATTTGGCGAGCAATCGATCTCAGTGAAATGGCCAACGTCCGATCCTGAAGGCTGCGCCCGCTTTGTCCGTGGGCTCACTCAATGATTCGCATCGATGCCATCTGGCTCGCCACCGACCCCATGGACATGCGTGCCGGCACTGAAACTGCGCTGGCCAGGGTGATCGCGGTGTTCGGTGCGGCGAAGCCGCACTGCGCTTATCTGTTCGCCAACCGCCGCGCCACTCGTATGAAAGTGCTGGTGCATGATGGGATTGGCGTCTGGCTGGCTGCTCGCCGGTTGAACCAAGGCAAGTTTCACTGGCCCGGCATTCGTAATGGCTACGAGATAGAGCTGGATGCTGAGCAACTTCAAGCGTTGGTGCTCGGCCTACCTTGGCAGCGTGTTGGGGTTGGCGGTGCAATCACACTGCTTTAAAAAGCTGTAATTAGCGCCTTGGCCTACTGCCGCAAGCGACCTGCTTTGGTAAAATCCAGGGCATGACTTCCTCGCCCAATCTCGATCAGATGACCCCCGACCAACTGCGCGCCTTCGCGGCGCAGTTGCTGTCGCAGGTTGATTCTCTCGGGCTGCAAGTCGACAGGATGGGCAAGAAGAACGACCGCGACCAAACCATCATCGAGCAACTCACCCACGAAATCGCTTGGTTCAAACGTAACAAGTTTGCCAAGCGCAGTGAGCAATTGAGCCCTGCTCAAGGCAGCCTGCTCGATGATCTGCTCGACACCGATATCGCGGCCATTGACGCCGAGCTGAAGGCGTTGAATCCGCCGGCTGCGTCGGCCGAGCCACGCAAGCAGCCCAAGCGTGTTCCTTTGCCTGCGCAGTTTCCGCGTACCGTGATTTATCACGAACCCGACAACACCCAATGCCCCTGCGGCTGCCAGCTCCAGCGGATCAGCGAGGACGTCAGCGAGAAGCTGGATTACACGCCGGGCGTGTTCACCGTGGAGCAGCATGTGCGCGGGAAATGGGTCTGCTGCGAGTGTGAAACGCTGACTCAGGCACCGGTTCCGGCCCAGGTAATCGACAAGGGTATACCGACCGCAGGGCTGCTGGCTCACGTGATGGTGGCCAAATTCGCCGACCATTTGCCGCTGTATCGCCAAGAGAAAATCTTTGGCCGCGCTGGCCTGGCTATCGCCCGCTCGACACTGGCGCAATGGGTCGGCCAGACCGGCGTGCAGCTCCAGCCGTTGGTCGATGTGCTACGCGAAACGGTACTTGCCGAAGGCGTGATCCACGCCGACGAAACGCCAGTGCAAATGCTCGCGCCGGGCCAGAAGAAGACCCACCGTGCTTACGTCTGGGCCTACTGCACTACGCCGTTTTCGGCGGTCAGGGCAGTCGTTTACGACTTCAGCCCGAGCCGTGCGGGCGAGCATGCACGTAACTTCCTTGGCCAGTGGGATGGCAAGCTGGTGTGCGACGATTTCGCCGGCTACAAGGCAAGCTTCCAGCAAGGCATCACCGAAATTGGCTGCATGGCCCATGCGCGCCGCAAGTTCTTCGATCTGCACGCGACGAACAAAAGCCAACTGGCCGAACAGGCGCTGCACTCAATTGGCAGCTTGTACGAAATCGAACGGCAAGCGCGGGAAATGACCGACGAAGATCGCTGGCGAATACGTCAGGAAAAAGCGGCACCCATTATCGACGCACTACATACCTGGATGATGGCCCAGCGCGATCTTGTGCCCGAAGGATCGGCTATTGCCAAAGCTCTGGATTACAGCCTCAGGCGCTGGACGGCACTGGCTCGATATCTCGAGGACGGCGCTGTGCCCATCGATAATAACGCGGTCGAAAATCAGATAAGGCCATGGGCACTTGGACGCTCGAACTGGTTGTTCGCCGGGTCACTACGCAGCGGTAAGCGGGCAGCCGCGATCATGAGCTTGATCCAGTCAGCACGCATGAATGGGCATGATCCGTATGCCTATCTCAAAGATGTACTGACGCGGCTGCCGACGCAGCGTGCCAGTGAGATTGATCAACTGCTGCCGCATCGGTGGATGCCCGCCTGAGTCACGCAAGGTGACTTCGGCGGACGCTTAC
>NZ_JZRI01000157.1:0-103858 GCF_000952175.1 Pseudomonas sp. ES3-33
CAATACTTTTTAGTTCTATGGTCTCGGTATTGTAATCTTGAAATTCTATTATGTTTGGCTCGACTGCGAAGACCTGTCCCGGATGCATTTGTGCGATTTTCAAGCTGATCTCAAGAGCTGGACTTTTTCGTAAGTCATCAATATTGGGTTTGAAAGCAAGGCCGAAGCATGCAATCGTTAAGTCCGCTGCAGTCTTATTTGGTCTTTTAAGCAATAACTCGGCTATCGCGATTTTCACAGATTCGATCACCCATTCTGGCTTGGAATCATTAACTTCGCGAGCAGTACGAATTAGTTTAGCCTGTTCAGGTGTTTTACTTACAATGAACCAAGGATCTACTGCAATACAGTGACCTCCGACACCTGGGCCAGGTTGTAATATATTGACTCTGGGGTGGCGATTTGCTAGTCGAATCAACTCCCAGACGTTTATCTCTAATTTACCGCAGATCATCGATAGTTCGTTAGCGAAGGCGATGTTCACATCGCGGAAGCTATTTTCAGTGAGCTTGCACATTTCCGCAGTGCGTGCGTTGGTGACGATGCACTCACCTTGAACGAAGACTTTGTACAGGCTTATGGCCAATTCGGAGCATTTAGAAGTCATCCCTCCGATTACCCTGTCATTTTGTACTAATTCGCGCAGAACATGTCCAGGCAGCACTCGCTCTGGACAATGAGCGATGCGAATGTCTGAGTCTTGCCCATGAGTTTGTGGAAAACTTAAATCCGGCCTTGCATCGGCGAGCCACGTAGCCATCTGCTCTGTAGCGCCTACAGGTGAAGTAGACTCCAAGATGACTAAGTCGCCTTTCTTCAGGACAGGGGCGATGCTTTTACTCGCAGACTCGATATAGCTTAAATCCGGTTCGTGGTCTCCCCTGAACGGAGTAGGTACTGCGATCAGAAACGCATCAGCAGGTTCAGGTTTTGTGGTTGCACGTAGGTAGCCTTCGGTAACGGCCGCGTGCACAACCATGTCCAAGTCTGGCTCAACGATATGAATCTGGCCGCGATTTATGATATCTACCGCGTTTTGGTTCACGTCGACTCCTATCACTTTTTTCTTGCGTGAGGCGAAGACGGCCGCTGTGGGCAAACCGATGTAGCCGAGACCGATGACAGATATGGTTGCGAAAGGCATGAAACGTCCTTGATTAATGTATTTTGAACTTGTTATAGCTGGCGCTTACTAGTGGGGTCAAACGACATCGTGATTGCTAAGCAGCGATTCAAGAATACGCTGGCACGCTTTTCCATCGCCATATGGGTTGTGAGCAAAACTCATCGTGCGGTAAGCTAATGGGTCGGTTAGTAAGCGGCTCAACTCCCGAACGATGTTGACCGTTTCCGTGCCCACAAGTTTTACGGTGCCTGCAGCTACTGCTTCTGGTCGTTCAGTTGTATCACGCATGACCAATACTGGCTTGCCTAATGATGGTGCTTCTTCCTGAATCCCGCCAGAGTCTGTCAGGATGATGTGTGCTCGACTCATCATGTAGACGAATGGCAGGTAGTCTAATGGGGCGATAAGGTGAATATTTTTTATCCCAGTCAATAGGCGGTTAACTGGCTCGCGTCCATTAGGATTGAGATGTACTGGGTAAACTATGTCTATCTCTGGATTTTGCTGGGCAACTTCCATTAACGCCTGACAAATTCGCTCAAACCCATCACCAAAACTTTCCCGTCGATGTCCAGTTACCAGTATTAATTTCCGACTTGGATCAAGGAATGCGCATGGTGCAGCTGCTTTCGAGTTTAGTTCTTGATCCTGATCTAGGCGTGCCACAACATCCAGCAAAGCATCAATTACTGTGTTACCTGTTACGATTATAGCTGTAGGATTAACACCTTCCCGTAAAAGGTTGGACTGCGATGTTTCTGTTGGAGCAAAGTGCAAGTTGGCGAGAGCTCCAGCCAGCTTGCGATTACCTTCCTCAGGCCATGGCGAGTAGAGGTTGCCAGTTCGCAAGCCTGCTTCCACATGTGCTACCGGAATCTGATGGTAATAGGCGGCTAGGCTGGCAGCAAAAGTGGTTGCGGTGTCTCCATGAACTAAAACGATATCTGGTTTGAACTGCTTGAAAGTGTGCTTCAGCCCTTGCAATATCGCCGTACTCACGTCTGTCAGATCCTGGCCGGGTTTCATAACGTTGAGATCAAACTCAGGTTTGATGCCGAAAAGGTCAAGTACTTGGTCTAGCATTTCGCGATGCTGCCCCGTGACGCAGACTTTTGACTCGAAGCGGTCATCAGAGGCCAGTGCTAGAACCAGTGGAGCCATCTTGATTGCTTCGGGGCGGGTGCCGAAGACGCAAAGAGTTTTCATTGAGCGCAAACCATAATATTAGTAACCATTGATTTCGTAGTCGCGTTGAATACTGCGCGCTTCCAAAATTGCGACAAGTGCTAGTAGATGTTTTCAGACAGCAGGGTAAACGGCGTCTTAATAAGTATTTTTATGTCCAACCACAACGACCAATTATTTATATAAGCTAAGTCAAGCTCCACGCGCTTTTCCATCTTCTCGATAGTTGCTGTCTCTCCACGAAAACCGCTGATCTGTGCTAGTCCGGTTATTCCTGGTTTGATCCGGTGGCGTGCCATGTACGCATCAATTTTCCCGGTATAGTAGTCGTTGTGCGCAACCGCGTGAGGGCGTGGGCCTACTAGCGACATTCGGCCTTGGAGGGCGTTGAATAGCTGCGGTAGCTCATCAATAGAAGTGCGGCGGATGAATTGACCAACACGGGTGATTCTTGGGTCACCGCGACTGGCTTGCTTTACTTCCTGATCATCGTGAACTCTCATGGAGCGAAATTTCCATACCTTAATTATTTTGCCATTCCAGCCGTGGCGCTTCTGCTTGAACAACACAGGTCCGGGTGATGACCATTTAACCGCAATTGCAGTGGCTAAAAGTATCGGACTGAGTAAGATGATCGCTATCAACGCTACACTGCGATCCAGCACAGCCTTAGACAGTGCTGCTGTAGGATATGAAGTCAGTGGGCTTTCATTAAGGTGAATGGCTGGTAGGCCTTCGATCTCCGATACCGAGTGGTTCAACAATATCAAACTTTGCAGGTCGGGTATCCAAATCACGTCCACGCTCGAATCGAGCAAGTCAATGTAAAGGCTTTCGATTTGTTCGGCTTCGCTCAATGGTAGCGCTATGTAAAGACGGCGGATCCGATGTGTTGAGATCAGGTCCCTAAGATGGGCGAGGTTGCCCAGAATTGGATAAAGGCCTTGGGCAGATAACGGATGATCGTGCGCAGCTACGAGCCCAATCAAGGGTTCGTTTTTTTGCCTAGCAAGTTTATCTGCGAGGTCGAGGGCCAACTCGCCAGTTCCGACAATCAGAGACGTGCGAGCTGCTTGAAGTTTTTGTTGGTAGCGCTTGGCGAGATTGTGCAATGGCACATATAGGACTGCTTGCAGAGCGAAACCGCTTAGCGCGAGGGTGATTATCACTTCACGTGAAAAAAGTTCGCTAGTCTTTGTGATAAAAGCCATCACCATCAGACCCGAAAGAAGGGTCATCCAACCCGCCAGCAGGCGACCAAGCCCGACGAGATAACCATGCTGTTTGTGATAGACCTGCATCATGGAGTATGCGGGGACTGATCCGAGCAGCATGAGCACGCTAAGGATTCGATACTGAGTGTCGACTTCCCCGGTTTTCATCATCGCCAATGCACAGAGCAGAAGGATGAGAACCGAAATGGCAGCCACCCATTGGGCCCAGAAGGTGAGGCCGCGGCCAGCTGGAAGTGAGCTGTTGCGCTTGCGAATCAAAATAATGTCCCTTGCGTTGAAATGGACATAGCCATCCGGGCAATGTCCGCTGTATGAAGGAAGTGCCTCCATTCAGCTGCAGTTACTATTTGGTCTTAGGCTCAAACCGGTCTTTGTCGTGGCCTTCCCGTATCCGTAGCAGGAAATGCGCTTCGTCTTGGCCAATATCAAGGTTTTTGGCACGCTACCGCCCCAGGATTCACCGTTGATTTCCTGAGAACGTGCGCCGTGGGTGCGACGTGAGCCGTAGGCATAAGCGCTGGCAATTTTTGGGGATGAGGATCAATCAGGCAGGCCGAGTCTTGGCTCGGTTAATGGCAAGCAGAGGAGATGAGTCCGTCCTTGACTGCAGCACAACGCGAGGTCTGTGCAATGGCATCCTGCCGGAGTGAGTGGTTGCCCTCAGCCGACGGCGCATTCTACTGATTTGGCGGGAAAGGTAAAACAGTATTGTCAGAAAGATCCTACATACGGAGCTGTGTGTTTTGAGTGATGGATCACAGCGGTGGTATCTGGAGTAACCAGCGAGTCTTAGGATTAGGACGGTATCGTTTTGGGTACAGTGGATGCGGGGAGGGGGCATTGAAGCGAGGTTGGGTGGCGAATGTGGAGAATGTGGAGAATGTGGAGAATTGTATTACGGCTCACGTGAGTGGTGTTGCGAAGGGGTTTAGATCAAAAGATCGCAGCCTTCGGCAGCTCCTAAAGGGGACGGCAGTGGCTGGAAGGTGATGGATTGTTTTTGTTTTATAGGTGAACCGGTGTCAGGTTTTTTCTATTGCTGTGATCGGGACACTCAGGGTGTGTTCGCGGTGTAGCAGTTGCAGAAGGATTACGATGCGTTCAGCGCCGTCGCGGGAGAGGAAGATGGCCTCTAGTTCTCGGTAGCTGCCGCTGGTGATGCGCACTTGGTCACCGGGTAGAAGGGCTATGGAGTCCTCGGGATAGTTGGAGAGTTGATTTTGAGTTCGTTGTTGGAGTTGTTCGACGAGTTCATCAGCTACGGCGATCGGCTGTTTTCCGAATGTGACCAGTTGGTTGACTCCGCGGGTTGAGCGGATGGGGTGCCAGTTGTCGTTAAGCTGGTCGAGTTGGATGAAGAGGTATCCAGGGAATAATGATTCCTCCGAAGTGGTGCGGCGGCCGCGTTGGATGCGTTCTACGTGTTGGGTGGGGCGGTAGCACTTAAAAGCTTGGCGCGTCAGATTCTCTTCGGCGCGCGAGTCCTGTCGTGGCTTGCACTGGATCAGGTACCAGCGGGGTGGCGGGTGCTGAGGAGGCATGCGATGGGCTCTCATGGGCTCTCATGTGTAGATCAGGGCAGCGGCGCCGCCCTGATATCCGGCGCTACTTTTTGTCTGAAGCGTATTCGTACTGGTAGTAGCTGTAGTTGCCGTAGCCATAGGCTGAAGCTTTTCGCTCTACTGCGTTGAAAATTGCGCCTTTGACGACGATGCCGTTTTGCTCGAATCTGCGCTTCGTCACCTGAATTTCCTTGGCAGCATTAACACCAAAACGAGTCACGATCAGGCTAGTGCCGGCTTGCCGTCCAACCAAGGCTGCGTCGGTCACTGCCAGAATTGGTGGAGTGTCGATAATGACTAAGTCGTATTCGCTGCTTACCTTTTCAAGGAACTGAGTGAAATTGCTATGCATTAACAACTCTGAAGGATTAGGTGGGATCTGTCCGCGAGTGATGATGTACAGATTATCTACTTCGGTTGGATGCGTAGCGGTATTTAGATCAATTTTACCAGCTAGGAGGTCTGAAAGTCCGTTGCATACATCCATACGGAACAGCTTATTTAGATAACCTTTACGCATATCGGCGTCGACCAGCAAAACTTTTTGTCCTGTTTGGGCAACAATCGCTGCCAAATTGCATGAAACGAAGGATTTGCCTACGGCCGGACTGGGACCGGAGATCATCAGAATGTTGTTCTTCGCTTCCAGAGTGGCAAAATGCAAGCTGGTACGCAGGCTCCGCAATGACTCTACTGCAAGGTCCGCAGGATTGTTAACTGCCAGGAGAAGCGATCCAGTGGATTGGCGCGCACCAGCTTTCAGGCTAGCCTCAATCAGGGATTGCCCTTTGCTGAGTGGGATGGAAGCGTATACCGGAATACCAAGTTGTTCGATGATCTCTGGGTCTTCAACACCGCGATTCATGGCTTTGCGAATGAGTACGTAAGCAACGGCAAGCAGGCCACCCAGCAGAGTTGCAATTAAAACAATCAACGCCTTCTTGGGTTTGACTGGCTTCTCGATATTCGCGTCAGCCGAGTCGATGATACGGACGTTGCCGACCGTCCCTGCGCGGATAATATCCAATTCCTGCGTCTTGTTCAGAAGTTGGGTATATATCTCGGTGGTCACCTGCATGTCACGAGCCAAGCGTAGAAGTTCTTGCTGAGTTTCAGGGAGATTTTTTACTTTCTTTTCGAGCCCACGTTTTTGTTGATCGAGCTGACCCATTTGTGTCATCAAGGCTTGGTAAGCCGGGTGTTCGCGGGTGAAACGGTGCTCCATTTCCGCTTGCTTCAGCTTAAGTTCTGAAATGAGCGTCTCCAAGGCCACAATCTGATCGAGTACCGCTTTTGTCTCAATAGTGATATCCACTGAGCGTGCGCTTGTCTGATAAGCGTTAAGGTGACCTTCAGCTTTTTCCAGCTGCTTCCGTACATCAGGTAGCTGTGTGCGCAGGAATTCTAGGCTTTGCGCTGCCTCTGCAGAGTTGCGCTGAACGTTCTGTAAAACGTAGAGCCGGCTGATTTCATCCAAGACTCTATTTGCCATCGCTGGGTCTTCGTTTTCGAGCGACAGCGAGATTATCCCGGATTCTTTGCCACGCTCACCCGCTGCTACATCTTCTTGGTACTGCAGGATGGAGTTAAGACGGCGCTGCTTGGTTACACCAAATACGGCCCCTGCATTAGCCTCAATAGTAGAGACCTGCAGCTTGAAGCCATTTTGCTCAAGCTTCTCGCCAGCTTGGCCATTTAGAAGCACTTCGTCATCATCGTTGAGCAAGGTAAGTGCATTATTGCCTTCAGCGCGCAGCGTAAGCCCTTTGCCTAGGTATGAATCCGGTACTTCCAATTGGAAAATATCGAGTTTTTCGCCTCCCCATGTGTAGCTGTTCAAGCCAAACAATGGTGAAGCTAACTCGCTTTTGCTCTCTGGTTTGAAGTGTCGGCTCAGAAAATGGCCGATCAGTGGAAAGTAGTTTGGCTCAACAAGAATGTCGAGCTTAAGATTTTCCACAGCCTTACCCAATACAGCACGGGATTTAAGCAGCTCGATTTCTGTCACAGCCGGAGAGGTGCCACCGAACATTTCACTCATTTCACCCATGCCGCCAAGAGCAGCCATCCCGCCTTTTTTCTCTTCAACCTGTACAAGCGCATTAGCTTGGTAGATAGGAGTAGAAAGCAGGGCGTAAGCAACACCCACTGCGCAGAAAAATGCGGTAATGCCGATAATGATCCACTTGCTATCGATCAGAGTGCCGAATAGCGCGAGCAGGTCGATGTCATCATCGTCGTCGCTGTGATCCTGAATAGGTAGGCTGTTTTGGCTTGGCATGCGGGGTACTTTTACAAGAGGTGATTATAATTTTTGCGACCAGCTGTCGACGCCTTGCGTCATCAACTGGTAGACGTGTTCGAATGCGACTTTCTGCTGGCGGTACGGGTCGGGAATTTCCTGGTTGTTCTGCCACTTGCCTAGCAGGAACGTCTTTCCGCGTACTTCCGGGGCCATTCGCGCGATGCTGTCCACGTGGCGCTGTTCCATGGTCAGTATGACATCGGCCTGTTGCAGCATTTCTCGAGTCAATTGCCGACCTTTATGGTCTGGCAGGTCGGCGCCGTGCTCGCGCAGGACTTCCAGCGCGGTGGCGTCCATGGATTTGTCCACGAGTGCGCCGAGGCCGGCTGAGCTTACGTCGATGCCGCGATGGGCCAGCTTGCTTTTAAGCAGGGCTTCTACGGTGGGGCTGCGGCAGATGTTGCCGATGCATACAACCAGGATTTTATTGAACATAGGGCTGCGCAGGTTACGGAAACGAGTGTGGTGACCGCACGGGCAGCAGGAGGAGGGGGATGGAATTCCTTTCCAGCGCAACAGTACGGCCTTCTCCGGTGCATTAATGCTGCCGGGGCCATTTTAAAAGCGTGCACTCTAGTGGCGTAGGGGGGGAGGGTCAAGGCTCTGTAGGAACTTTCTGTCATACGGGTGTTCGGTTGACCGCCCTGCCTATCCCGCCAGCATTGGGTAGGTGAATAACCCAAAATGCAGAAGGTTTAAGCCGAAATGCGTGGCGATGGCGGCGGCCAGTCCGCCGAAGCGGTAGGCCAGGCCGTAGCCGATGCCGGCGAGGGTTGCCAGCAGCATCCACTGCCACCCGGCGCCCCAGTGCGCGAGCCCAAAAACTGTTGCAGCAAGTAACACGGCGAGGTTTTCGCCGTACGGGAGGTGTTTGAGTCGTTGGCTCAGGCCGCCCTGTATATAGCCGCGGAACAGGGCTTCTTCTACCAGGGTGACTAATAGCAGGTTGTTGAGGAGCCAGATGCGCGCGACGTCGGGCCATTTGGGGGCCCATTGGATGATGCCCAGCAGCCAGGCGCAGGTGAAGGTGGCGAGTGCGGTGAGGGTCAGGGCGATGGCGCCGGTTTTCAGGGTGGGGCTGAAGGCGCGGCGGGCGATGATCCAGGGGCAGGCGAGCAGGAGCCAGAAGCCGAGCAGGGGTTTGTCGAGGTTGAGGTACATCGAGAAGGGTACGGCGTTGTCGCTGAAGCGTTGCGGCTCGATGACCTGGGCGTTGTGGAAGCCGGGCAGGTAGTGGAGGGCCAGGGCGATTGCGATGAGCACGAACAGGCTGTGGCCTAGGTAGCGGGCGTAGCGGTGGTTTTGGGGTTGGACGGCGAAGCCGGTTAGCAGGAGCAGGGTGATGGGGATGCTGGCCTGGAGGGACAGTTGACCGTAGGTGAGCGCCAGGACGTAGCCGGCGGTGAGGAGTGTCAGGTATGGCCAGGGCATTACGAGCATGAACATTTCCTTGTTTCAGGTTAGCTCGCTTTAGTGTGGGGCATTTAGGCAGATAGGGTCGTGGATCCTGCATTTCAAAATTGAAGACGACACCGAGTACTAGCTGCGGTTTGACCCAAGCACCGGTGCTTTTAATAGCGCGAATACTGAGCACAGGGATATATCGTTAACCTCCATCGCGAGCAAGCTTGCACCTACAGTGGATTGGGTTTGGTCGTGGGAGATTGGTTGGCTGTGAGGGCGCCATCGCCAGCAGGCTGGCTCCCACAGTGGTTCGAGTGCATTCAAGTCATTGGTTGAAAGGGCTCCAGGCGCCGTTACCGAAGAAACAGGGCCTGAAGCACCAACATCGTCCGCAGTTACGAAGCAATCAACTGGCGCAGCACGTAATGCAAAATCCCTCCCGATTTAAAGTACTCAACCTCATTTAGCGTATCAATCCGGCACAGCACATCGACCTTCTCGCGGCTGCCGTTTTCCCGGGTGATGACCAGGGTCAGGTTCATGCGCGGTGTGAGTTCGACGCCGGTCAGGCCGAGGATGTCGAGGGTTTCCTTGCCGGTGAGGTTGAGGCTTTTGCGGTTCTGGTCGAGTTTGAATTGCAGGGGCAGTACGCCCATGCCGACCAGGTTGGAACGGTGTATGCGTTCGAAGCTTTCGGCGATGACGGCTTTGACGCCCAGCAGGTTGGTGCCTTTGGCGGCCCAGTCGCGGCTGGAGCCGGTGCCGTATTCCTGGCCGGCGATGACGACTAGCGGGGTGCCGGCGGCCTGGTAGCGCATGGCGGCGTCGTAGATCGCGACTTTTTCGCCGGTGGGGATGTAGATCGTGTTGCCGCCTTCTTCGCCGCCGAGCATTTCGTTGCGGATGCGAATGTTGGCGAAGGTGCCGCGCATCATCACTTCGTGGTTGCCGCGGCGCGAGCCGTAGGAGTTGAAGTCCCGGGGATCCACGCCTTTGCTGCGCAGGTATTGGCCGGCGGGGCTGTCGACCTTGATGTTGCCGGCGGGGGAGATGTGGTCGGTGGTGACGGAGTCGCCGAGCATGGCGAGGACCCGGGCGCCGGCGACATCCTTGACCACCGGCGGCGGGCCGCCGATGTCGTCGAAGAACGGTGGGTGCTGGATGTAGGTGGAGTCGTCCTGCCAGACGTAGGTGGCGGCTTGCGGCACTTCGATGGCTTGCCATTGTTCGTCGCCGGCGAACACTTCGGCGTATTCCTTGTGGAACATGGCGGTGTTGACCTGGCTCACGGCGTCGGCGATTTCCTGGGTGCTGGGCCAGATGTCGCGCAGGTAGACCGGGTTGCCGTCGTGGTCGTTGCCCAGGGGTTCGCTGCTGATGTCGGTGCGCACGGTGCCGGCCAGGGCGTAGGCGACCACCAGTGGCGGGGAGGCGAGCCAGTTGGTTTTCACCAGCGGGTGCACGCGGCCTTCGAAGTTGCGGTTGCCGGACAGCACGGAGGCGACGGTGAGGTCGGCTTTCTGGATGGCTTTTTCGATCGGTTCCGGCAGTGGGCCGGAGTTGCCGATGCAGGTGGTGCAGCCATAGCCGACCAGGGCGAAGCCGAGTTGATCGAGGTATTGGGTCAGGCCTGCGGCCTTGTAGTAGTCGGTGACGACTTTCGAGCCGGGGGCCAGGGAGGTTTTGACCCAGGGTTTGCGGGTCAGGCCTTTTTCCACGGCTTTTTTCGCCACCAGGCCGGCGGCCATCATCACGCTGGGGTTGGAGGTGTTGGTGCAGGAGGTGATGGCGGCGATGACCACGGCGCCGTTTTTCAGGCGATAGGTGTGGCCGTCGTATTCGTAATCGGTTTCGCCGACCAGGTCGGCGTTGCCCACGGCCACGCCACCGCCGCCTTCACTTTCCAGGCGACCTTCTTCCTTGCTGGTGGGTTTGAACTGCAGGTCGATGAAGTCGCTGAAGGCCTGGGCGACGTTGGGCAGCGAGACGCGGTCTTGCGGGCGTTTTGGCCCGGCGAGGCTGGCTTCGACGCTGGACATGTCCAGGGCCAGGCTGTCGGTGAACGCCGGTTCCTTGCCCGGCAGGCGCCACAGGCCCTGGGTTTTGCAGTAGGCCTCGACCAGCTTGACGGTTTCTGGCGGGCGGCCCGAGAGGCGCAGGTAGTCGAGGGTGACGTCGTCCACCGGGAAGAAGCCGCAGGTGGCGCCGTATTCCGGGGCCATGTTGGCGATGGTCGCGCGGTCGGCCAGGGGCAGTTCGGCGAGGCCGTCGCCGTAGAATTCGACGAATTTGCCGACCACGCCTTTCTTGCGCAGCATCTGGGTGACGGTGAGCACCAGGTCGGTGGCGGTGATGCCTTCCTTGAGCTTGCCGGTGAGTTTGAAGCCGATGACTTCCGGAATCAGCATGGATACCGGTTGGCCGAGCATCGCCGCTTCCGCTTCGATGCCGCCGACGCCCCAGCCGAGTACGCCGAGGCCGTTGATCATGGTGGTGTGGGAGTCGGTGCCGACCAGGGTGTCGGGGAAGGCGTAGATGCGGCCGTCTTCATCTTTGGTCCAGACGGTGCGCCCCAGGTACTCGAGGTTGACCTGGTGGCAGATGCCGGTGCCCGGTGGCACGACGCTGAAGTTGTCGAAGGCGCTCTGGCCCCAACGGAGGAAGGCGTAGCGTTCGCCGTTGCGCTGCATTTCGATGTCGACGTTCTGCTCGAAGGCGCCGGCGGTGCCGAATTTGTCGACCATCACCGAGTGGTCGATGACCAGGTCCACGGGGGACAGCGGGTTGATGCGTTGCGGGTCGCCGCCAGCCTTGGCCATGGCTGCGCGCATGGCGGCCAGGTCGACCACGGCGGGGACGCCGGTAAAGTCCTGCATCAGGACGCGGGCGGGGCGGTACTGGATTTCCCGATCGGAGCGGCGCTCTTTGAGCCAGGCGGCAATGGCCTTGAGGTCGGCGCCGGTGACGGTCTTTTCATCTTCCCAGCGCAGCAGGTTTTCCAGCAGTACTTTTAACGACATGGGCAGTTTGTCGAGGTCACCGAGGCTCTTGGCGGCGTCGGGCAGACTGAAATAATGGTAGGTCTTGTCGTCGACTTGCAGGGTTTTGAGGGTTTTCAGGCTATCGAGGGACGGCATTACGATCACTCCTTTTGATCCGCACGGCTACGGACTGAGGGGACGAACTGAGGTCTTAACCTAGTCCTGTTTGCGGCTTAACGCTAATAACTGGACTCTATGGACAGGTCCAAGGTTCCGAACTCGGCTATCATGCGCCGGTTTTCGTGACAGGCTTTGCTTCAACGCAAGCCTGGGCATCGCGCAGTGGCTGAATTCCTCGCCATCTGCCCAGGAGTAATAATGAACACCCTCTTTATGCATTGCCGGCCGGGCTTCGAAGGCGAAGTCTGCTCCGAGATTTCCGAGCATGCGGCCCGTTTGAACGTGGCCGGTTATGCCAAGGCCAAGACTGCCAGCGCCTTTGCCGAATTTATCTGCACCGAGGAAGACGGCGCCGAGCGCCTGATGCGCGGGCAGCGTTTTGCCGATTTGATTTTCCCGCGCCAGTGGGCTCGCGGGATGTTTATCGAGCTGCCGGAAACGGATCGCATCAGTGTGATCCTGGCGCACATGGCTGACTTTCCGCTGTGTGGCAGTTTGTGGCTGGAGATGGTCGATACCAACGATGGCAAGGAGCTGTCGAATTTCTGCAAAAAGTTCGAAGTGCATTTGCGCAAGGCGCTGATGGCGGCGGGCAAGCTGGTGGAAGACCCGCTCAAGCCGCGGTTGCTGCTGACGTTCAAGAGTGGGCGCGAAGTGTTCATGGGGCTGGCGGAGTCGAACAATTCGGCGATGTGGCCGATGGGTATTCCACGGTTGAAGTTTCCCCGCGAGGCGCCGAGTCGTTCGACGTTGAAGCTGGAGGAGGCGTGGCACCACTTTATCCCGCGTGATCAGTGGGATGAGCGGTTGCACAGTGACATGACCGGTGTGGACCTGGGTGCGGCGCCGGGCGGCTGGACCTGGCAGTTGGTGAACCGCGGCATGCTGGTGACGGCGATCGATAACGGGCCGATGGCGGAAAGCCTGATGGAAACCGGGTTGGTGCAGCATTTGATGGCGGATGGTTTCACCTTCAAGCCCAAGCAGCCGGTGGACTGGATGGTGTGCGACATCGTCGAGAAGCCGGCGCGCAATGCGGCGATGCTGGAGGAGTGGATCGGCGAGGGGCATTGCCGTGAGGCGGTGGTGAACCTGAAGTTGCCGATGAAGCAGCGCTATGCCGAGGTAAAGCGCTTGCTGGAGCGGATTGCCGAGGGCTTCAAGGCGCGGGGCATTCGGGTGGAGATTGGCTGCAAGCAGCTGTATCACGACCGGGAAGAGGTGACCTGTCATTTGCGCAGGATTGATGTAAAGAAGCCCAAGTCCCGCTAACCCCACCCCCCCGTAGGAGCTGCCGAAGGCTGCGATCTTTTGATCTTGATGCTCAGCAACCTTGAAAGCTCAAGATCACGATCAAAAGATCGCAGCCTTCGGCAGCTCCTACGGGGGAGCGTGTTATGCCACAGATGACCGAACACCCGACATTGCGCGACAATGTCGGCCAGTTTCAGGAGTGAATCATGAGTGAAATGCTTGATACGCCGGTCGACGGCACCCTCGACGCCACCGGCCTCAACTGCCCGGAACCGGTGATGATGTTGCACCAGCACATCCGTGACCTGGTGCCTGGCGGTCTGCTGAAGGTGATTGCCACCGACCCGTCGACCCGCCGTGACATTCCCAAGTTTTGTGTGTTCCTCGACCATGAACTGGTTGGGCAGCATGAAGAGGCAGGGACCTACCTCTACTGGATTCGCAAGAAACTCGCTTAAGCAGCTCGCTTGAGCATGGATGAGCACCTTGTGGGAGCTGGCTTGCCAGCGATAGCGATGGTGAATGTGACACCGTCATCGCTGGCTAGCCAGGCTCCTACAGGGTGATGCGGATGCGGCGGCGGGCGCTGCGGGTCAGGCGGATGGAGAGCATCAGTGCCGCGCAGCTCAGGCCGACGATCAGGCCTTGCCATAGCCCGCTCGGGCCGCTTGGTTCGCCGAACCAGTCGGTGAGGCCTAGCGCGTAGCCCACGGGCAAACCAATGCCCCAGTAGGCGAACAGGGTCAGGATCATCGTTACCCGGGTGTCCTGATAACCGCGCAGGGCGCCGGCTGCGGTGACCTGGATTGCGTCGGAGAACTGGAACAGCGCCGAATACACGATCAGCATCGCCGCGACATGAATCACCGTCGGATCCGAGGTGTAGATGGTCGCGATCTGTTCGCGCAGTAACAGCATCATGCTCGCCGAAATGCACGCATACGCCAGCGCGGTGCCCATGCCGACGCCGGCGGCGAACCTTGCTTCCCGCGGTTGCTCGCGCCCGAGGGCCTGGCCGACGCGTACGGTGACGGCCATGCCCAGGGAGTAGGGGATCATGAACACCAGGGAGCTGAAGTTGAGGGCGATCTGGTGCCCGGCCACTACGGTCGCGCCGAGGCTGCCGATCAGCAGGGCGATCACGGCGAAGATGCTCGACTCGGCAAACACCGCAATGCCGATTGGCAGGCCGATGGAGAGCAGGCGCTTGATCACCGACCACTGCGGCCAGTCGAAGCGGCTGAACAACTGGCTCGACTGATAGGCCGGCGCCCAGCGTTCCCAGCCGGCCATGCCCAGGGCCATCACCCACATCACGATCGCCGTGGCCCAGCCGCAGCCAACGCCGCCCATGGCCGGTACGCCGAAGTGGCCATAGATGAAGATGTAGTTGAGCGGGATGTTCAGCGCCAGGCCGCACAAGCCCAGGACCATGGCCGGGCGGGTGCGGCCAAGGCCGTCGCTGAAGCAGCGCAGCACGTGGTAGAGCGCCACCGCAGGCAGGCCGCTGGCAATGCCGTGCAGGTATTGCATGCAGGGGGCGATGAGTTCGGGGTCGACGTTCATCAGGTGCAGGATCGGCTCGGCGCTGAGCAGCATGCCGGTGGCCATCAAACCTACGACCAGTGCGAGCCACAGCGCCTGGCGCACGATCGGGCCGATTTCGCTGTGGGTGCCGGCGCCAAAGCGCTGGGCGACTTTCGGGGTGGTGGCGAGCAGGGTGCCGGTCATCAGCAGGAACACCGGGACCCAGATCGAGTTACCCAGGGCCACCGCCGCCAGATCCCGCGGCCCGACCCGGCCGGCCATCACGGCGTCGACGAAACCCATGGCAGTGGTGGCCAGCTGCGCGATCATGATCGGCAGGGCCAGGCCCAGCAGGTTTTTCAGCTCCAGACGCACCCGGGCCGGGCGGGTGAGGGGGGTGGTAGAGGCGTGGTCAGTGGCGGAATTCAAGGCGTAACGTCCAAAGGTATTGATGCGCGAGGCGGGGCATTCTACGCGTTGACGCAGTGGTCAGGAAAATAGCTATGTTGGGGATTTGTAATTGCACAAAAACCATTCCCTCATCCCGCCACAGTCCCCGTAGGAGCTGCCGAAGGCTGCGATCTTTTGATCTTGGCTTTGACGGGTTCGAATGCCCCGAAGATCAAGGTCAAAAGATCGCAGCCTTCGGCAGCTCCTACGGGGGTGGTTGGTTAGTTTGAATGTCCTGGGATCAACGTCAAAAGATCGCAGCCTTCGGCAGCTCCTGCGGGTGGTGAGGGATCGGTGCTAGGCGGTGGGTGGCATCTGCGCCTACACTGCCGATCCCCCAAAGGAGCCCACCATGCTGATCGTTGCCGACGAAAATATCCCGCTACTCGATGCCTTTTTCGAATCCTTCGGTGAGATCCGCCGGGTACCGGGGCGGTCGATTGATCGCGCCACCGTTGAGCAGGCCGACGTGTTGCTGGTGCGTTCCGTGACCAACGTCAACCGCGCTTTGCTTGAAGGCAGCAAGGTGCGGTTTGTCGGGACCTGCACCATCGGCACCGATCACCTTGACCTGGACTACTTCCAGCAAGCCGGCATCAGCTGGTCGAGCGCTCCGGGCTGCAACGCCCGGGGCGTGGTCGACTATGTGCTGGGCAGCCTGTTGACCCTGGCCGAGATCGAGGGCGCGGACCTCAAGCAGCGCACTTATGGCGTGGTGGGTGCCGGTGAAGTGGGCGGTCGCCTGGTTGAAGTGCTGAAGGGCCTGGGCTGGAACGTGCTGGTCTGCGACCCGCCGCGCCAGAGCGCTGAGGGCGGTGATTTTGTCAGCCTGGAGCAGGTCATCGAGCGCTGCGATGTCATCAGCCTGCACACCCCCCTGAAAAAACACGGCGCGCAGTCCACCTGGCACCTGTTCGACCGCGATCGCCTGAGCCAGCTCAAACCCGGCACCTGGCTGATCAACGCCAGCCGCGGCCCGGTGGTCGACAACGCCGCCTTGCGCAACGTGCTGCTGCAGCGCGAAGACCTGCAGGCGGTGCTGGATGTCTGGGAAGGTGAGCCTGAGGTGGATGTGGCGCTGGCGGACCTGTGCGTGTTGGCCACGCCGCACATTGCCGGTTACAGCCTCGATGGCAAGCAGCGCGGCACGGCGCAGATCTATCAGGCGTTTTGCGATTTCCTTGGGCAGCCGGCGACGGTCAGCCTGAGTGAGCTGCTGCCGGCGCCCTGGTTGGCGCAGGTCACCCTCAACGCCCAGACCGACCCGGCCTGGGCGCTGGCGATGTTGTGCCGCGGGGTGTACGACCCACGCCGTGATGATGCGGATTTCCGTCGCAGCCTTGTTGGAAGTGTGAGCGAGCAGCGTGCGGCGTTTGATGCACTGCGCAAGCATTACCCGTTGCGCCGGGAGATTGATGGGCTGCAGGTGCGGGTTGAGGGGGAGTCTGTGGAGTTGCAAAAGATCGTGGCGGCATTAGGGGCCACCTCAATCCCGGCGTAGCGCCTACCTTCCCGTAGGAGCTGCCGAAGGCTGCGATCTTTTGATCTGGTTCTTGATTGTAAAAAACCAGAAGCAAGATCAAAAGATCGCAGCCTGCGGCAGCTCCTACAGGGGTATGCCATAAACCGCCCATAAAAACCCGGCCATCAAGGCGGGGTTAAGAAACCGCCCATAAAAAACCCGGCCATAAGGGCCGGGTCAAGAAGACGGGCTATATCAATCTTGTTTGGCAGGCTCGACCAATCGCTTCTCCAGGTCGCGGCAAGCGTCCTGGATCATGTCTTCAGTGATTGGCACTTCGCGCCCTTGCTCGTCGATAATCGAGCAACCCAGAGACTGGCCGGGCTGTGTACGAATCACTTCAATCTTGTCTTCGCTGCTGTGTTGCAAGGACATGGCCTGTCTCCTCATCAGGTTGTGTGCTTACTATAAAACCGCCTGGTGACCGGGCTGTGACAGTCCCTGCGGTCTTTCCTGAACGGCATCGACAGTCCACCAGAAATAACGCAGGGTTGCCACCCGGACTTTAGACCAATAGCGTCTAGCGCCTAGGCCTTGCGGTCATAATTAACCTGACTCATTGTGATTTACACAAGTTCCCTTCAAACCACCGCGCCGTGGCGCACCTGGATGATTTTGATGCTTTCTGCCCGTCACCGCCGTGCCATTCGCCTGACCAGTCGTTTTCTCGCACCGTACCGCTGGCCAGCGCTCGGCGCGTTGTTGGCGTTGATTGCCACGGCGGGCATCACCCTGTCCATGGGGCAGGGCATTCGACTGCTGGTGGATCAGGGGTTCATGACCCAGTCACCGCATCTGCTCAACCAATCCATCGGCCTGTTCATGTTGCTGGTGGGGGGCTTGGCGGTCGGCACCTTTGCGCGTTTTTACCTGGTGTCGTGGATCGGCGAGCGGGTGGTCGCGGACATTCGCCGGCAGGTGTTCAACCACCTCGTCTACCTGCATCCCGGTTTTTATGAGGACAACCGCAGCTCCGAGATCCAGTCGCGCCTGACGGCCGACACCACTTTGCTGCAATCGGTGATCGGCTCTTCGCTGTCGTTGTTCCTGCGTAATTTGTTGATGGTGATCGGCGGGGTGATCCTGCTGTTCATCACCAACCCCAAGCTCACCAGCATCGTGGTGGTCGCCTTGCCGCTGGTGATTGCGCCGATCCTGATCTTCGGTCGCCGGGTGCGCAGCCTGTCGCGCCTGAGCCAGGACCGTATCGCCGACATCGGCAGCTACGTGTCCGAAACCCTGGGCCAGATCAAGACCGTGCAGGCCTATGACCATCAAGTGCAGGACGAGCAGCGGTTTGCCGTGACCGTGGAGCAGGCGTTCGAGACCGCGCGCAAGCGGATCTTCCAGCGCGCCTGGCTGATTACCCTGGTGATTGTGCTGGTGCTGGGGGCGGTGGGCGTGATGTTGTGGGTGGGCGGCATGGACGTGATTGCCGGGCGGATTTCCGCGGGCGAGCTGGCGGCTTTCGTTTTTTACAGCCTGATCGTCGGCAGCGCGTTCGGCACCTTGAGCGAAGTGATTGGTGAACTGCAACGTGCCGCTGGCGCCGCCGAGCGCATTGCCGAGTTACTGCGCTCGGAAAACATCATCCAGCCGCCGACCTCGGGGCTGGTGACCTTGCCCGAGCGGGTCGCCGGCGATCTGGTGCTGGAGGATGTACGTTTTTCCTACCCCTCGCGGCCGGACAGCTACGCGGTGGATGGCCTGAGCCTGACCATCCATGCCGGCGAAACCCTGGCCCTGGTCGGGCCTTCGGGGGCTGGCAAGTCGACGGTGTATGACCTGCTGCTGCGCTTCTACGACCCCATCGCCGGGCGCATCCTGCTCGATGGCGTGCCACTGACCCAGCTCGACCCCTTGGACCTGCGCCGCTGTTTCGCGCTGGTCTCGCAGAACCCGGCGCTGTTTTTCGGCAGCGTTGAAGAGAACATCCGCTATGGCCGACCGGACGCCACCCTGGCCCAGGTGCAGGAAGCGGCGAAAATCGCCTATGCCCACGACTTCATCGAACAGATGCCCGACGGCTACCAGACCCACCTCGGCGACGGCGGCCTGGGCTTGTCCGGCGGCCAGCGCCAACGCCTGGCCATCGCCCGTGCGCTGCTGGTGGACGCCCCCATCCTGCTGCTCGACGAAGCCACCAGCGCCCTCGATGCCCAGAGCGAACACCTTATCCAGCAAGCGCTGCCCAGCCTGATGAAAAACCGTACCACCCTGGTCATCGCCCACCGCCTGGCCACGGTGAAAAACGCCGACCGTATCGCGGTGATGGATCAGGGCAAATTGGTCGCCGTGGGGACGCATCAGGAACTGATCGCAGGGAATGCGCTGTATGCGCGGTTGGCGGCGTTGCAGTTCAGTGATGGGCATGAAGGGGCGTGAATGAGTGGCACTGGCTGTCCCAATACCGACCCAGTACCGACTAAGTAACCGACTAAGTAACCGACTAAGTAACCGACCAAGTAACCGACCAGGGATCGGCACTCGGAAATATGCAGAAATCGCGCAAATCAGCGGCTTTAAATCGCTGGGCTAACCTTGAGTAATCTGCATGTTTCAGGGAGGGCAACGGAATGCCCATCGCCGCAAACGGATGTCGCCTGCGTACGTCCAGATTTTCTGAGCAGGGTCGTATTTATCTGCTGACAGCAGTCACTCATCAGCGCCAGCCGGTGTTTGCTGACTGGCGCTTGGGCCGCCTGTTGGTGGATCAATTGCGCTGCGCCGATGAGGGGGCGGCGATCAGTTCCATGGCATGGGTTGTGATGCCGGATCATCTGCATTGGCTGATTGAGCTTAAGCACGGGACGCTCGCGGAATTGATGTGTCGCATCAAGTCCAGGAGCAGCCGTTCGATCAATCTGCTGCGTGGAGATCAGGGGCGAGTGTGGCAGAGGGGGTATTACGACCGCGCGTTGCGCCGCGATGAAGATATCAAGGGGGGGTGGCGAGGTACATCGTCATGAATCCGTTGCGGGCGGGGTTGGTTCGGCGGGTTGGTGATTATCCTTTGTGGGATGCGATTTGGGTTTGAAGATCAGAAGCAAAAGTCAAAAGATCGCAGCCTTCGGCAGCTCCTACGGGGGCACCGCTGCGATCTTTTGATCTTGCTTCACCGTATCTTACTGATCATCAAAATACCGCTCATGCCAATCCACCAGCGGCTGCGGCGAATTCAGCTTCTGCCCGTAGATCACCGAATACGACAACACGTTCTGCACGTACTGCCGGGTTTCATCGAACGGAATGCTCTCCACCCACACGTCGAAACTCAGGTGATCGGCACCGCGCAGCCACTGGCGTACGCGGCCCGGGCCGGCGTTGTAGGCGGCGGAGGCGAGGACGCGGTTGCCGTTGAACTGGGCGTGGACCTGGCTCAGGTAGGCGGCGCCGAGTTGGATGTTCGTGTCCGGGTTGAGCACTTGCTGAGGCGAAGCCAGGGGAATGCTGAACTTGCGTGCAGTTTCCTTGGCGGTGGCTGGCATCAGCTGCATCAGGCCGCTGGCGCCGACGCCGGAGCGGGCGTCGTCCATGAAGGCGCTTTCCTGGCGGGTAATGGCGAAGACCCAGCTCGAATGCAGGCCGCGGACCTTGGCTTCACGCACCAGGGTTTCGCGGTGGGCCATCGGGAAGCGGATATCGAGGTCGTCCCAGTACTGCGCCTGGCTGATGGTGCGGATCGCCGGGAAATACCATTTCAGGTCATAGGCCAGTTTGGCCTGGGCGACCATTTCATCGCGGTTGAAGTGGCGGCTGACGTGATACCACTCGCGGCGACCGTCGACGATCTGCCCGCGAGCATGAAACTCCAGCGCGCGGCGAATGCCCGGTGTATTGCGCACCTTGTTGATCAGCGCCTGGCTCAACACCAGCGGCTTGTTGTTCAGCGAGTAGGGCGATTGCGAACGATCGGCGGCCAGGAAGCCATAGAAGTCACGCTCGCGGGCCAGGCCCTTGTACAGCGTCTGCGCTTCCGGGTTCTGCGGTTGGGCCAGTTCCAGGCTGCGGGCCTGCCAGTAGCGCCAGCGGTTGGTGGTCGCCAGGTCCTGGGGCAGGCGGCGAGTCAGCTGATAGGCATCATCCCAACGCGCCAGGCGCAGCAACAGGCGCAGGCGCCATTCGGAAACGGTGTTGTCGCGCAGCTCAGGGTCGTACTTGGTCATCACCTCCAGCGCCCGGGCGTCGAACCGGCGGGCGAGGGTCAGGCCGATTTCCCGGGCAATGGCGACTTTTTCATCGCGGGAAAAATGCATGCTGCTGGCATAGCCGTCGAGCAGGGCCATGGCCTTGTCCGGGTCCTGGCGCGCCAGGCGGCGCAGGCCAAGGCTGACGACGTCGGACATCGGCTCATCGGCCGGGGTGAAACGTGACGGCTGGTTGAGCAGCTCGGGCTTCTGCGCTACATCCACCAGCAAGCGGCCGCGGGGGGCGAGGGTGGTGAGGCCGTTGACCAGGCTGTTGGCCAGCGGATAGTTGCGCGCCTGGGCCGCGAGCTTGGTGCGCTCCCAGCGTTTCTGTTCAGTCAGTTGACCATCGGCGGCCCACACCCCGAACAAGCCGTCGCAGGCGGCCGGCAGGGATTTACCGGTGAGCCACAGCTTGTTGGCGTTGGCGTAGCCTTCGGATTTCTGGTTGTGACCGATCTGGTATTGCGCGTTCAGGCAATCCAGCTCGGTGAAGTTGAGCTTGGGGTCGTAATACTTGACGAAGGGTGCCCAGTCGCCGCGTTCGGCCAGCCAGCGCAACCAGCGCAGTTTCATCCAGTTGGCCTGGGGCAGGTCACCGTGCTCGGCGAGGAATTTCTCGATTTCGGCATTGCTGGCGGTTTTCAGGCGCGCGGTCAGCTCGTCATACGCCAGGTAAGGTTCCAGCGGATAATCGGCCAGGGCCTGGCTGTAGCGCATATAAGGGCCGGTATCGCCCTTCGCCAGCGCGCGCTTGGCTTCGTCGTAGTATTGGCGCTGGGTGGACAGGTCCACCGCCTGGGCTGATTGGATGGCAGAGGCAGAAAGAAGCAAACATGAAAAAAGACTGAAAAGGCGACTGCGCATGAGACATCCGGGCAGAGAAATCATGACAAGTGCGGGCAGGACCCACACTGAATAATCTGTAGCTTAGCCTTTTGCCGGCGACCGGCGAAAGCTTTGCCGGCCTCTTGGCATCAGTTCGCAACATTTGTCATGCAGAGTGCCCCGACATTGAAATTGCCGGCCTTTTGCAGCCTCAAGTCAGGTAGAATGCGCGCCCGGTTTTTGGAGAAGCTCATGACCCTGCTCAAATTCAGCGATGTGTCCCTTGCTTTCGGCTCTACGCCGTTGTTGGACAAGGTGTCCTGGCAGATCGCCCGTGGAGAGCGGGTGTGCATCATCGGCCGCAACGGCACTGGCAAGTCCAGCATGATGAAGCTCGTCAAGGGCGACCAGAAGCCGGATGACGGCTCCGTTTGGCGTGCCCCCGGCCTCAAGATTGGCGAATTGCCGCAAGAATTGCCGGTAGCCGACGAGCGGACCGTGTTCGACGTGGTGGCTGAAGGCCTGGACGGCGTTGGTGAGCTGCTCGCGCAGTATCACCACCTGAGCCAGAACATCGTCACCGACGCCGACCTGGACAAGCTGATGCACGTCCAGCAAGACCTCGAAGCTCGTGACGGCTGGCGCTTGCAGCAATTGGTAGACAGCACCCTGAGCCGCCTGCAACTGCCGGCCGACAAGACCCTGTCCCAGTTGTCCGGTGGCTGGCGTCGTCGCGTGCTGCTGGCCCAGGCCCTGGTTTCCGAGCCGGACCTGCTGCTGCTCGACGAACCGACCAACCACCTGGACATCGGTGCCATCGCCTGGCTTGAAGAAGCGCTGAAGGATTTCCAGGGCGCCGTGCTGTTCATCACGCACGACCGTTCTTTCCTGCAGAACCTGGCGACCCGTATCCTGGAACTGGATCGCGGCGGCCTGATCGACTGGAACGGCGACTACGCCAGCTTCCTGGTGCACAAGGAAGCGTCGCTGGCCGCTGAAGAAACCGCCAACGCGCTGTTCGACAAGAAGCTGGCCCAGGAAGAAGTGTGGATCCGCCAGGGCATCAAGGCCCGTCGTACCCGTAACGAAGGCCGTGTTCGCGCATTGAAAGCATTGCGCGTCGAGCGTAGCGAGCGTCGTGAGCGCACCGGCAAGGCCAACATCCAGCTGGACACTGCCGACAAGTCCGGCAAGCAGGTGATGGTCCTCGAGAACGTGAGCTTCGCGCATCCGGGCGGCCCGTTCCTGATCAAGGATTTTTCGATGGTCCTGGCGCGCGGCGACCGTATCGGCCTGCTTGGCGCCAACGGTACCGGCAAGACCACGCTGCTCAAACTGATGCTCAACGGCCTGCAGCCTACCAGCGGCACCGTGGAGGAGGGCACGCGCATCGACGTGGCCTACTTCGATCAGTTGCGTCATCAGCTGGACCTGGAAAAGACCGTGATCGACAACGTGGCCGAAGGCCGCGACTTTATCGACATCGACGGCCAGAGCCGCCACGTGCTGAGCTACCTGGGCGACTTCCTGTTCAGCCCGCAGCGTGCCCGCACGCCGGTCAAGGCGCTGTCGGGTGGTGAGCGTGCGCGTCTGTTGCTGGCCAAATTGTTCAGCAAACCGGCCAACCTGCTGGTGCTCGACGAACCGACCAACGACCTCGACGTGGAAACCCTCGAGTTGCTGGAAGAGGTCCTGCTGACCTTCAACGGCACCGTGCTGATGGTCAGTCACGACCGGGCATTCCTCGACAACGTGGTGACCAGCACCCTGGTCTTCGAAGGTGAAGGCAAGGTTCGCGAATACGTCGGTGGTTATCAGGACTGGCTGCGCCAGGGTGGCTCGCCGCGCCTGCTGGGCGTGACCGAGAGCAAATCGGGTAAAGCCGACCTGACGTCGGCGGTGGTGACTGCCGAGGCGGCGCCTGTGGCTGCTGCGGTTGAAGCGCCAGTGGCGAAGAAGAAACTCAGCTACAAGCTGCAGCGCGAGCTGGAAGCCTTGCCGGGCCAGATCGAAGCCATGGAGCAGCAGATCGCCGCGGTTGAAGCACAAATGGCCGACAGCGCGTTCTACCAGCGTCCTGCGGCGGAAACCGCAGCGGTGATTGCTCAGCTGGAACAACTGCAGGCGGAACTGGAAGTGATGGTGGAGCGTTGGGCCGAGCTGGACGCCTGATTAACCCCGCAATAAAAAAGCCCGGCGTCCAGTGATGAGCGCCGGGCTTTTCGTATGTACCGCGATCCCGTAGGAGCTGCCGAAGGCTCGGGCCGCGTTCGGACGATCTTTTGATCTTGCTTTAAAAAACCAGGCCCAGAATCGCAACCCCGTAGGAGCTGCCGAAGGCTCGGGCCGCGTTCGGACGATCTTTTGATCTTGCTTTAAAAAACCAAGCCCAGGATCGCAGCTCCAACAGGGGATGGTGTTGTCAGTTCTTGTTGGCCAGGCGCACCGCCAGCACGTCACAGGGCGCGCCGTGCAGCACGTCATTGGCCGTCGAACCCAGCAGCAATGCCAGGCCATGGCGGCCATGACTGCCCACCACGATCATGTCGCAGCCTTGCTCCTTGGCCAGGTGATGGATTTCCTGGCGCGGTTGGCCGTAGGTCAGGTGGCTGAATTCCTTGGACAGCTCCGGGTACTTGATGATCAATCGGTCAAGTCGCTCGCGGGCCTGGTCAAACTGCTGCTGTTGCAGTTGCGACAGGTCCATGGGCACGTCGCCGCCAAAGGCCATGGCCATCGGTTCGACGATGTGCACCAGGGACAGCTTGGCACCGTTGCTCACCGACAGTTCGCGAGCACGGTGGATTACAGGGTCGCACTCTTCGGTTAGATCTACAGCGACCAGAATATGGTGGTAGGGCATGAGGTGCTCCTCCTGAGAATGGCAATAGTGATAAGTATGGCTGGTTTCAAGCGCAGCGGTTCCAAAGTGACCCGGACGCGCTCATTTAAAAAAACGATGCCTGTAAAAACGGAGTACTGATATGACGGTCTGGATAGTGGTGTCAATCCTGTTGGTGGTTTTGAGTCCGCTGGCATGGTTGCGGCCGTCCCGTGGCCAGAGCGGTCGCATGGCCCTGCGCATGGAGGCGCGACGCATCGGCCTGGCCATGCAACTGGCGCCCGTGGAGTGGCCGCACTGGCTCAGCCAGGAGCCGCCAAGCCCGTGCGCGCAGTACCATCGGCCACGACGCGGCAAGCAGCCGGCCTGCTGGAGTTACTGGCAAAAAGCCCCTGGGGTCTGGGTGAATCAGTGGCAGGAAGTCTGCGAGGATCAGGCGCTGCTGAATCATTTCGAAAAATTGCCAGACAACGTCTACAAGGTCGAGGCGGATCAGCAAATGATCACCTTGTATTGGGGTGAGAAGGGCGAGGCGAGTGTGTTGCAACAAATCGACGCCACCCTCAAAGCCCTGGCCTGAAACCGATCTGCCTGGCCTGCGGTGTTGCATCCACATTTCCCGAGACAATAAAAAGCCCGACATCAACATCGGGCCGGGTTGGCCAGGCAGGCCGGAAAACGGTGTGGGCTGATCTTACGCTTGGCATTCGTGCAAGCGTTGATAAATTTTCCTCCAGGTCCCCGCCAGCGTAGCCTCTTAAACGGAAGCTGCCGCGAATTAGGGCGACTTTTCTAACTATTGATTCTATGAATGGCCACACATGCACCCGCGTGTTGAAGATCTTCGCGTAACGGAAATGACCGCAAAGTCGCATTTGCGCCCCTATTTTGGGCGATTGACAATTGTCTGAAATTCCGTGAAGGTGACGTACCCAAATCAAACGGGCGTATGAATTGAGCGTTTGCATTGCGCATCGCTCCTACGAATCCCGACTATCGCGTTGGCGGGTGTGCCGGGTGGATTGGCGTAGCATCGACGAATAACGTCCTGCCAAGCCATTCGCCTGCGTCCGACGTGTACTGTTCAGCTTCCATATCGTGGAGATCAGTTGATGATTTACGAAGGTAAAGCCATCACGGTTACGGCTCTTGAAAGTGGCATCGTCGAATTGAAATTCGACCTCAAGGGTGAGTCCGTCAACAAGTTCAACCGTCTAACCCTGAACGAACTGCGTCAGGCCGTAGACACCATCAAGGCAGATGCTTCGATCAAGGGTGTGATCGTCAGCAGCGGCAAGGACGTTTTCATCGTCGGCGCCGACATCACCGAATTCGTCGAGAACTTCAAGCTGCCCGATGCAGAGCTTGTTGCAGGCAACCTCGAAGCCAACAAGATATTCAGCGATTTCGAAGACCTCAACGTCCCGACTGTCGCCGCGATCAACGGTATCGCCTTGGGTGGCGGTCTGGAAATGTGCCTGGCGGCGGACTACCGCGTCATGTCCACCTCGGCCAAGATCGGCCTGCCGGAAGTCAAGCTGGGCATCTACCCTGGCTTCGGCGGCACCGTGCGCCTGCCGCGCCTGATCGGTGCCGACAACGCCATCGAATGGATTGCCGCCGGCAAGGAAAACCGTGCTGAAGACGCGCTGAAAGTTGGCGCTGTAGACGCAGTGGTGGCTCCTGAGAAACTGCAGGAAGCGGCCCTTGAACTGATCAAGCGCGCCATTTCCGGTGAGTTTGACTATAAGGCCAAGCGCCAGCCGAAGCTGGAAAAGCTCAAGCTGAACGCGATCGAACAAATGATGGCTTTCGAAACCGCCAAAGGTTTCGTGGCCGGTCAGGCTGGCCCGAACTACCCGGCGCCGGTTGAAGCGATCAAGACCATCCAGAAAGCCGCGAACTTCGGTCGCGACAAGGCTCTGGAAGTCGAAGCGGCAGGTTTTGTGAAACTGGCCAAGACCTCTGCTGCGCAGAGCTTGATCGGTCTGTTCCTGAACGATCAGGAATTGAAGAAAAAGGCCAAGGCCTACGACGAAATCGCTCGCGACGTGAAGCAGGCTGCCGTATTGGGCGCTGGCATCATGGGCGGCGGCATCGCCTATCAGTCGGCTTCCAAAGGTACGCCGATCCTGATGAAGGACATCAACGAGCACGGTATCGAGCAGGGCCTGGCTGAAGCCGCCAAGCTGCTGGTCGGCCGCGTTGATAAAGGCCGCATGACGGCGGCGAAAATGGCCGAAGTGCTCAACGGCATTCGTCCAACCCTGTCCTACGGCGACTTCGGTCACGTGGACCTGGTGGTCGAAGCCGTGGTCGAGAACCCGAAAGTCAAGCAGGCCGTACTGGCCGAAGTGGAAGACAAGGTCAAAGAGGACACTATCCTCGCGTCCAACACCTCGACCATTTCCATCACCTTGCTGGCCAAGGCCCTCAAGCGTCCGGAAAACTTCGTCGGCATGCACTTCTTCAACCCGGTGCACATGATGCCGCTGGTTGAAGTGATCCGTGGCGAGAAGTCCAGCGAGCTGGCTGTTGCCACCACCGTTGCCTACGCCAAGAAAATGGGCAAGAACCCGATCGTGGTCAACGACTGCCCGGGCTTCCTGGTCAACCGCGTGCTGTTCCCGTACTTCGGCGGTTTCGCCAAGTTGGTCAGCGCTGGTGTGGACTTCGTGCGCATCGACAAGGTCATGGAAAAATTCGGCTGGCCGATGGGCCCGGCTTACCTGATGGACGTGGTCGGCATCGACACCGGTCACCACGGTCGTGACGTGATGGCTGAAGGCTTCCCGGATCGCATGAAAGACGACCGCCGTTCGGCGATCGACGTGCTCTACGAAGCCAAGCGCCTGGGCCAGAAAAACGGCAAGGGCTTCTACGCCTACGAGACCGACAAGAAGGGCAAGCAGAAGAAAGTGGCCGACCCGTCGGTGCTGGAAGTGCTCAAGCCGATCGTTTACGAGCAGCGCGAAGTCACTGACGAAGACATCATCAACTGGATGATGATCCCGCTGTGCCTGGAAACCGTGCGTTGCCTGGAAGACGGCATTGTCGAAACCGCCGCCGAAGCCGACATGGGTCTGGTCTACGGTATTGGTTTCCCTCCATTCCGTGGCGGCGCGCTGCGCTACATCGATTCGATCGGTGTTGCCGAGTTCGTTGCCCTGGCTGACCAGTACGCTGATTTGGGCGCGCTGTACCACCCGACCGCAAAACTGCGTGAAATGGCCAAGACTGGCCAGCGGTTCTTCGGTTAAGCGTCCCAACACTTGAGCGAGAGTGAAATTTTATGAGCTTGAATCCAAGAGACGTCGTGATTGTCGACTTCGGTCGTACGCCGATGGGCCGCTCCAAGGGCGGCATGCACCGCAACACCCGTGCCGAAGACATGTCGGCGCACCTGATCAGCAAACTGCTGGAACGCAACGTCAAGGTTGATCCTAACGAAGTCGAAGACGTGATCTGGGGCTGCGTCAACCAGACCCTGGAACAGGGCTGGAACATCGCCCGTATGGCGTCCCTGATGACGCAGATCCCGCACACCGCTGCCGGCCAGACCGTCAGCCGCCTGTGTGGCTCCTCGATGAGCGCGCTGCACACTGCTGCGCAAGCGATCATGACCGGCAACGGTGACGTATTCGTGGTTGGCGGCGTCGAGCATATGGGTCACGTGAGCATGATGCACGGTGTCGATCCGAACCCGCACATGTCGCTGTACGCGGCAAAAGCCTCGGGCATGATGGGCCTGACCGCGGAAATGCTCGGCAAGATGCACGGCATTACTCGCGAACAGCAGGACGCCTTTGGCGTGCGCTCCCACCAGCTCGCTCACAAGGCGACGGTGGAAGGCAAGTTCAAGGACGAGATCATCCCGATGCAGGGCTACGACGAGAACGGTTTCCTGAAACTGTTCGACTACGACGAAACCATTCGTCCGGAAACCACCCTGGAAAGCCTGGCGGCGTTGAAGCCAGCGTTTAACCCCAAGGGCGGCACCGTGACAGCCGGTACTTCGTCGCAGATCACCGATGGTGCCTCGTGCATGATCGTGATGTCGGCGCAACGTGCACAGGACCTGGGCATCCAGCCGCTGGCGGTGATCCGCTCGATGGCAGTGGCAGGTGTGGACCCGGCGATCATGGGCTATGGTCCAGTACCGGCCACCCAGAAAGCACTTAAACGTGCGGGCCTTGGTATCAACGATATCGACTTCTTCGAGCTCAACGAAGCTTTCGCCGCACAGGCCCTGCCAGTGCTGAAAGATCTGAAAGTGCTCGACAAGATGAACGAGAAGGTTAACCTGCACGGCGGCGCGATCGCCTTGGGTCACCCGTTCGGTTGCTCCGGAGCGCGTATCTCCGGCACTCTGCTGAACGTGATGAAGCAAAATGGCGGCAGCCTCGGGGTTGCCACCATGTGCATTGGTCTCGGCCAAGGCATCTCCACCGTCTTCGAACGCGTTTAAGCGTTACGTTGATGGAAGCCGGGGCCAAGTGCCCCGGTTTTTGTTTTTCTGAAATTTTTTTTATTTTTATTTTGAAAAGATTTGTGCGAGGGCCAAACCATGCTTTTACAACCTGGGCTCTACCAACATTACAAAGGTCCGCAGTACCGCGTATTCAGCATTGCGCGACATTCGGAAACAGAAGAAGAAGTGGTCTTCTACCAAGCCCTGTATGGTGATTACGGCTTTTGGGTGCGTCCCTTGAGCATGTTCCTCGAGTCGGTCGAGGTTGACGGCGAACAGGTGCCACGCTTTGCTTTGGTGCAGGCCGAACCGAGTGTTTTTTCGAAGGTATAAGCTGAGTGCGCGCCGAACCCTGCGCTTGACCTCATCTTGTAGCCACTATATATAGCGGTGCCGCGTCAGGCGCCAACCGCCTTTCACTTCTAGAATTCAGGAATTTTCTGATCCATGGGCAAATCGCTGGTCATTGTGGAATCCCCGGCTAAGGCCAAGACCATCAACAAGTATCTGGGTAACCAATACGTGGTGAAGTCGAGTATCGGCCATATCCGAGACCTGCCCACCAGCGGTTCGGCTAGCGCCAGCAAAGAGCCTGCCGCCAAGCGCGGCAAGGCCGCTGCGGGCGAAGGCCCGGTGCTCACGCCGAAAGAGAAGTCGCGCAAGCAACTGGTCTCCCGCATGGGCGTCGATCCCGATAACGGCTGGAAAGCCAAGTACGAGATCCTCCCGGGCAAGGAAAAGGTCATCGAAGAGCTGCGCCGGCTCGCCAAGGATGCTGACACCATCTATCTCGCAACCGACTTGGATAGAGAGGGGGAAGCCATTGCCTGGCACCTGCGCGAAGCCATCGGTGGCGACGACAGCCGCTACAAGCGCGTGGTGTTCAACGAAATCACCAAGAAGGCGATTCAGGAAGCCTTCTCCAAGCCCGGCGAGCTGGACATCGACCGCGTCAATGCCCAGCAGGCGCGTCGATTCCTCGACCGCGTGGTGGGTTACATGGTGTCGCCGCTGCTGTGGGCCAAGATCGCCCGTGGCCTGTCTGCCGGTCGCGTGCAATCGGTTGCCGTGAAGCTGGTGGTGGATCGCGAGCGCGAAATTCGTGCGTTCAACCCTGAAGAATACTGGGAAATCCACGCCGACCTCGGCACCGCCAAGGGCTCCACCGTGCGCTTTGACGTCGCTCGCGAGAAAGGCGAGGCCTTCAAGCCGCTTAACGAAACCCAGGCCATGGCCGCGCTGGAGAAGCTCAAGGCTTCCAGCTACAGCATCGTCAAGCGTGAAGACAAGCCGACCAGCAGCAAGCCGTCTGCGCCCTTCATCACGTCCACCCTGCAGCAGGCCGCGAGTAACCGCCTGGGCTTCGGCGTGAAGAAAACCATGATGATGGCCCAGCGTCTGTATGAAGCCGGCTACATCACGTATATGCGTACCGACTCCACCAACCTCTCGGCTGATGCCGTGGCCATGGCGCGCAGCTACATCGAGACCGAGTTCGGCAAGAAGTACCTGCCGGAAAACCCGAACGTCTACAGCAGCAAGGAAGGCGCACAGGAGGCTCACGAAGCGATTCGTCCTTCTGACGCCAATACCGAGCCAAGCAAGCTGGCGGGCATGGAGCGTGATGCAGAGCGCCTCTATGAGCTGATCTGGCGCCAGTTCCTGGCATGCCAGATGCTGCCGGCGCAATACCTGTCGACCACCGTTACCGTGGGCGCGGGTGATTTCGAGTTGCGCGCCAAGGGCCGTATCCTCAAGTTCGACGGTTACACCCGCGTCATGCCGCAGATCGCCAAGCCTGGCGATGACGATGTACTGCCGGACATGGCCCAGGGCGACTCGATGAAGCTGATCAAGCTTGATCCGACCCAGCACTTCACCAAGCCGCCTGCGCGTTACTCGGAAGCGAGCCTGGTCAAGGAAATGGAAAAACGCGGCATCGGTCGTCCTTCGACTTACGCCGCGATCATTTCGACCATCCAGGACCGCGGCTACGTTGCACTGCACAACCGCCGGTTCTATTCGGAAAAAATGGGCGACATCGTCACCGAGCGCCTGTCCGAGAGCTTCCCGAACCTGATGGATTACGGCTTCACTGCCGGCATGGAAGAGAACCTCGATGACGTGGCCAAGAGCGAGCGCGACTGGAAAAGCGTGCTGGACGAGTTCTACGGCGACTTCAAGAAGAAACTCGAAGTAGCTGAAAGCGCCGAAGGTGGCATGCGCGCCAACCAGCCGGTGATGACCAACATCCCGTGCGTGGTGTGCGGTCGTCCGATGCAGATTCGTACGGCATCGACCGGCGTGTTCCTCGGTTGCTCCGGCTACAGCCTGCCACCGAAAGAACGCTGCAAGGCCACCGTCAACCTGGTGCCGGGCGATGAAATTGCCGCAGACGACGAGGGCGAGTCCGAATCCCTGGTGCTGCGCGGCAAGCATCGCTGCCCGATCTGCAGCACGGCGATGGACGCCTACCTGCTGGACGAGAAGCGCAAGTTGCACATCTGCGGCAACAACCCGGACTGCGACGGCTACGAGATCGAAGAAGGCAGTTATCGCATCAAGGGCTACGAAGGTCCGAGCCTGGAATGCGACAAGTGCGGCAGCGAGATGCAACTCAAGACCGGCCGTTTCGGCAAGTTCTTCGGCTGCACCAACGCTACCTGCAAGAACACCCGCAAGTTGCTGAAAAGCGGTGATGCGGCGCCGCCGAAGATGGACCCGGTGAAGATGCCTGAGCTCAAATGCGAGAAGGTCAACGACACCTACATCCTGCGCGACGGTGCTTCCGGGTTGTTCCTGGCCGCCAGCCAGTTCCCGAAAAACCGCGAGACTCGTGCGCCCCTGGTGATGGAGATCATTCCGCACAAGGACGAGATCGATCCGAAGTATCACTTCCTGTGCGAAGCACCGAAGAAGGACCCGGATGGCTTGCCGGCAGTGATTCGTTACAGCCGCAAGACCAAGGAGCAGTACGTGCAGACAGAAGTCGACGGCAAGCCGACTGGCTGGAAGGCTTACTACGACGGCGGCAAGTGGACGGTTGAAGACAAGCGCCCGGCGAAAGCCAAGGCTTGATTCGGCGCTGATATAAAAAACCGCATGTGAACCCTCGGGTTTTCATGCGGTTTTTTTTGCAGGAAAGATCAAAAGATCGTCCGAACGCGGTCCGAGCCTTCGGACGATCTTTTGATCTTGATTTACTTGCCGCAGGCCAGGTGTATCCACGACACTGTCCGACCTGCATGAAGCAATTATTTCGTTGTGGAGGCTGCCGTCATGGCCCACGAACTCTATACCCGCACCAATCAGAAGATCTATTTCGCCGGCCTGTCGCTCGAAGCGCTGGGCAAAGCCGAAGAGGGGCGGGCGATGAACTCCCTCGCGTTGATCCAGGCGGGGCGTGAATCGGCGCTGTTTCATCTGTACGGCGCGCTGCTGGGCCTGTGCCATGAGATCGCCGGCTTCTACCGTCTGCCGCAGGCCAACGCCCCGCGCGCAGAGATGCTGCTGACGCGCGAAGTGCTCGAAGCCATCGCTATTCCGGAAATGGCCGAGATGGTCGAGCTGGCGCAAAACCCGGAAACATGGCTGGCCAGGTTGCTGGCCGCGTACTCGGCGCTGTTCCAGCCACCGCGTGCCCCGCACAAGCCCAAGGGTGACGTGACCCAGCCGCTGATCCAGGCGATCAACCTGGATGAAGAACAGGCGCCTCAGGAGCTCAGCCGCGAAGAGCTGGAGAGCTGGCGGCAGCACCTCAAAGGCCTGGCCATTCGTTTTCGTGAAGGCTTGAACGAGTGCTGATGGCTGGGGATTCAGCGGTGCTGTCAATGGCACTGCTGGTCAAGATCCCGAGCGAAGCATGGCCGATGCCTATATAATCCCCGCCTTTCGTGGAGAACAGACTTATATGCCAACGTCGTTTCTGGAAATTGTCGAGTTGCCTGACGGCCGTATCGAGCTGCGCAGGGCTGAGGACGAGGGTTCTCTGGTGACTTTGGATTTTTCCGAAGATGCCAAAGCGTTCCTGCAAGGCCAGCACGTGGAAGTCGCCAAGGCGATGTTGAGCGTCGGCGTGCAGATGGCCGGTCGCATGGTTGAAGGCGAATTAGAGCAGGAAGAGGGGTCGCGGGTTCTTCATTGATCCCCGCCCGTCGGTTTCTGCAGACACCGCTTCGGTTCGGCTTCTCTGTCCTTTGAGAAGCCCCGCGCATGATCCTTGCGCGCAGCAGGTTCGCTTATCCCAGTCGAATATTCAGACTTTGCGCGTCCCCGATCCGGGCTGCGCTGATCAACTGTTGCCGTTGGGTTGAACCCAGCGGATTGAGCCAGCTCACAACCGTGTGGCTGCGGCCCAGTCGAAGTGCTTCGCACGTCAGCTGCTGAGCGCTCTGGGTGCCCCGTGGTTGCAGCAGCAGGATGCGCTCGCGGTTAAGGCCGGCGTCCCGCAACCAGGCCTGTGTCAGGCTGGCAGGCGGGGCGATCAGGGTGAGCCAGCGGGCGTCCTGGTCCTGGCTCAGTTCCCTGAGAATCGGGGCGAGAAGGTTGAGGCAATTCCCGGCTGCACCACGCAGTGACAGTTCGCTGAAGACTTCCGGTTCGGCGCTCCACGGCGATTCGACCACGTCTTTGAGGATGGGCGCCAACGGCTGCACCATGAACGCCTCGAACAACGGCAGTTGGGCTTGCTGTGATGTGTGCGGGAATTGCATAAAGCCTCCTTTAGCGGCGAATGACGCCGACACTCAAGCCTTCGATCACCAGTTCCTGATCTTTCAGGTTGACTTCGATAGGGGCGAACTCGGGGTTTTCAGCCAGCAACCAGACTTTGCTGCCATCGCGCTTGAAGCGTTTGACGGTCACTTCATCGCCGATCCGCGCGACTACGATCTGGCCATTACGGGCTTCGCGAGTGGTATGAACCGCCAGCAGGTCGCCGTCGAAAATGCCGACGTCCTTCATGCTCATGCCGTGGACGCGCAGCAGGTAGTCGGCGCGTGGATGAAAGAAGGCCGGGTTGATGTTGCAGGATTCCTCGATGTGCTGCTGGGCCAGGATCGGCGCACCGGCAGCCACCCGGCCAATGATCGGCAGGGTGGAATCGTCGGCGGCCTTGGCTTCAAAGCCCGGAATGCGAATGCCACGGGACGCGCCCGGGGTCATTTCGATTGCACCCTTGCGGGCCAGGGCCTTGAGGTGTTCTTCCGCCGCATTAGGCGATTTGAAGCCCAGTTCCTGGGCGATTTCCGCACGGGTCGGCGGGTAGCCGTTGTCTTCGAGGCAGCGTTTGATGAAGGCCAGAATCTCTGCTTGGCGTGGCGTCAGCTTTAGCATATTGATCGCTCTGTCTTTTTATACAGTGACTGGGATTATATACAGTGGAACGGTCTTGGCAATGCCCGTTTTTTTACCCGCCGCTGGACGGTCGATCCGACCCCTGATTGAAGCTTTGCAGTTGTATGGTTAAATAGCTGACCGACCATTCCCAAAACGAACCGCCAGGCTTGACAAAACAGGGTCTGAAACGTATGTTTCAAACAAGTGTTTGTCAGGCGGAGTAGCCATGGCCCAGTCGGAAACCGTTGAACGCATTCTCGATGCTGCCGAGCAATTGTTCGCGGAAAAAGGTTTCGCCGAAACCTCGTTGCGCCTGATCACCAGCAAGGCCGGGGTCAACCTGGCGGCGGTGAACTATCACTTCGGCTCGAAGAAAGCCCTGATCCAGGCGGTGTTCTCGCGCTTCCTCGGGCCGTTCTGCCTGAGCCTCGATAAAGAGCTGGAACGTCGCCAGGCCAAGCCCGAAAACAAGCCGACGCTGGAAGAGCTGCTGGAGATCCTGGTCGAACAGGCCCTGGTCGTGCAGCCGCGCAGCGGTAATGACCTGTCCATTTTCATGCGCCTGCTGGGCTTGGCGTTCAGCCAGAGCCAGGGCCATTTGCGTCGTTATCTGGAAGACATGTACGGCAAGGTGTTTCGCCGCTACATGATGCTGGTCAACGAGGCTGCCCCGCGTATTCCGCCGATCGAGTTGTTCTGGCGCGTGCACTTCATGCTCGGTGCCGCTGCGTTCAGCATGTCGGGGATCAAGGCGCTGCGGGCGATTGCCGAGACCGATTTCGGCGTCAACACGTCGATCGAGCAGGTCATGCGCCTGATGGTGCCGTTCCTGGCCGCCGGCATGCGCGCCGAAACCGGCGTGACAGACTCCGCCATGGCCACCGCGCAGTTGCGTCCACGCAGCAAATCGACACAGGTTGCCGCCAAGGTTTAACCGCGTACGGGTGGGCGCGGCAGCTGACATCCGCTAAGCTAGCCGCCCATGCCGACTCTCGTTCTGAACCCGCTCCCCATTGCACTCGTCGACCTGCCTGGCCTCGCCCAGGTTGGCGATTTTGCACGCGCCGGGTTTTTCGTTATCAAGGAATCTCTATGACTGCTGGCCTGCAAGGCTCGTTGATGGTGGACGTCGCCGGTACCTGGCTGACGGCTGAAGATCGCCAGTTGCTGCGTCAACCGGAAGTGGGCGGGCTGATCATTTTCGCCCGCAACATCGAACATCCGCGCCAGGTGCGTGAATTGAGCGCGGCGATTCGCGCGGTGCGTCCCGACCTGTTGCTGGCAGTCGACCAGGAAGGCGGGCGGGTGCAACGGCTGCGCCAGGGCTTCGTGCGCCTGCCGGCCATGCGCGCCATTGCCGATAACCCGAATGCCGAATACCTGGCGGAACAATGTGGCTGGATCATGGCCACTGAAGTGCTGGCTGTGGGTCTGGACCTGAGTTTCGCCCCGGTGCTGGACCTCGATTACCAGCGCAGCGCCGTCGTCGGCACCCGTTCGTTCGAAGGTGATCCGCAACGCGCCGCCTTGCTGGCCGGCGCGTTCATTCGCGGCATGAACAGCGCCGGCATGGCCGCCACCGGCAAGCATTTCCCCGGGCATGGCTGGGCCGAAGCAGATTCCCATGTGGCCATCCCCAACGATGAGCGCAGCCTTGACGAGATCCGCGCCAACGACCTGGTGCCGTTTGCCCGTTTGAGCAAGCAGCTGGCGGCAGTGATGCCGGCCCACGTCATTTACCCGCAAGTCGACTCCCAACCGGCCGGCTTCTCCCGCCGCTGGTTGCAGGACATCTTGCGCGGCGAGCTGCAATTTGACGGTGTGATCTTCAGTGATGACCTGTCCATGGCCGGCGCCCATGTGGTCGGCGATGCGGCCAGCCGGATCGAGGCGGCGCTGACCGCCGGTTGCGACATGGGCCTGGTGTGCAACGACCGCGCAGCGGCAGAGCTTGCCCTGTCGGCGGCGCAGCGCCTGAAAGTCACCCCTTCGCAGCGCATTGCGCGGATGCGTGGGCAAGCATTCGTCGGTACCGAATACCGTCAGCAGCCACGCTGGCTGGCTGCCATCGGCGCGCTCAAAGAAGCTCAACTGATTGAATAAGGATTCAACGTTATGACGGTTTACGCGATCATCGGTGGCACCGGCCTGACCCAGCTCGAAGGCCTGAACATTCGTCAGTCCCTGGCTGTGGACACGCCTTACGGCGCGCCGTCGGCCGAGGTGCAGATTGGCGAATACGCCGGCAAGGAAGTGCTGTTCCTCGCCCGTCACGGCCATCCGCACCGGTTCCCGCCGCATCAGGTGAATTACCGCGCCAACCTCTGGGCCCTGAAGCAGGCTGGCGCCGAAGCGATCCTGGCGGTCAATGCCGTCGGCGGGATCCACAGCGCGATGGGCACCGGGCATTTCTGCGTGCCGCACCAGCTGATCGACTACACCAGCGGGCGTCAGCACACGTTCTTTGCCGATGACCTGGAGCAGGTGACCCACATTGATTTCAGCTACCCCTACAGCGAGCCGTTGCGCCAGCAATTGATCGCAGCGCTGGCGGCAGAGGGTGTCGATTACAGCAGCCAGGGCGTGTATGCCTGCACCCAGGGACCGCGCCTGGAAACGGTTGCCGAAATTACCCGGCTGGAGCGTGATGGCTGCGACATCGTCGGTATGACCGGCATGCCTGAAGCGGCCCTGGCGCGGGAACTGGAACTGGATTACGCCTGCCTGGCGCTGGTGGTAAACCCGGCGGCGGGCAAGTCGACGGCGATCATCACCATGGCCGAGATCGAGCAGGCTTTGCATGACGGGATGGGGAAGGTGAAATCGACTCTGGCGCGGGTGCTCAAGGGCTAATCACTTTTGGGACCAGGGTGAGCCCATCGCGGGCAAGCCCGCTCCCACAGGAAATGTGTGCAAGCCCCGCATTGCCGGGCCAACAACAATCTCTGTGGGAGCGGGCTTGCCCGCGATGACGGCCTGACAGGCGCCGACACTCTCAACGCTTCTCCAGCTTATCCGGCAACGGCGCAAACAGCGCCTCGATATCATCACTCTGCAACTTCCAGTCCCCGGCACTGCGTCCATCCAGCACGCCCGCCGCCAGGTCGGATTTTTCCTTTTGCAGGTGCTGGATTTTCTCCTCCACCGTGCCCCGGGCAATCATCTTGTAGACGAACACCGGTTTCTCCTGGCCGATGCGGTAGGCCCTGTCAGTCGCCTGGTTTTCCGTGGCCGGGTTCCACCACGGGTCATAGTGAATCACCGTGTCCGCTTCGGTCAGGTTCAGGCCCACGCCGCCGGCCTTCAAGCTGATCAGAAAGATCTGCCGCTTGCCGCTCTGGAAGTCTTTCACCGGCGCCCGGCGGTCGCGGGTCTGGCCCGTCAGCAAGGCATATTCCACGCCGCGCTTCTTCAGCTCGACCTCGATCAACGCCAGCATTGAAGTGAACTGCGAGAACAACAGGATCCGCCGGCCCTCCTCGAACAGTTCTTCCAGCATTTCCATCAGGCTGTCGAGTTTGCCCGAGGTGCTGCCGCGAGTCGGCGGGGGGGCATCGCTGACCAGGCGCAAGTCGCAACACACCTGGCGCAGCTTCAGCAGCGCTTCAAGAATGATGATCTGGCTGCGGGCCACGCCTTTGCGGGTGATCTCGTCGCGCACTTTCTTGTCCATGGCCAGGCGCATGGTTTCGTACACGTCGCGCTGGGCTTCGTTGAGTTCGACCCAGTGAATGATTTCGGTTTTCGGCGGTAATTCTGTCGCCACCTGCTCCTTGGTGCGGCGCAGCAGAAAGGGTTTGATCCGCCCGTTCAGGTGCTGCAGCCGGACTTCGCTGGCGCGCTTTTCAATGGGCACGCGGTAATCGCGATTGAAGCTCTTCACGTCGCCCAGCCAGCCGGGCAGCAGGAAGTGAAACAACGACCACAACTCCCCCAGGTGATTCTCCAATGGCGTGCCACTCAGGCACAGGCGCTGGCGCGCGTTCAGTTCGCGGGCAGCCTGGGCGGCTTTGCTGTTGGGGTTCTTGATGTACTGCGCCTCATCCAGCACCAGCACGTGCAAAGGTTGCGCCGCCAGGTGCTCGATGTCCTTGGGCAGCAGTGCATAGGTGGTCAGGATCAGGTCGTAGTCGCCAAGGTGGGCGAAATGTTTTTTGCGGCTGGCACCGTACAGCGCCAGCACCTTGAGCTGCGGGGTGAAGTGCGCCGCTTCGTCGAGCCAGTTGGGGATGAGGCTGGTGGGCATCACCACCATGCACGGGCGATCGAGGCGCCCGGCGTTCTTTTCGCTGAGCACATGCGCCAGGGTCTGCAGGGTTTTCCCCAGGCCCATGTCATCAGCGAGAATGCCGCCGACTTCCAGCTGGCGCAACGACTGCATCCAGCTCAAGCCTTCCAGCTGATACGGGCGCAGGGTGGCGTTGAGGCCGTCGGGCGCGGTCGCAGTAAAGTCCTTGATGTCGCGCAGGCGCTGGGCAAACGTGCGGATCTGCTCGCCGCCTTCCCAGAGCAGTGGCATGTCTTCCAGCGGGTTGAGACGTGTGGCATCGGCCTTGCTCAGGCGCAGCGTGGTTTCGCCCGGCTCCTGCAGGTAGAACTCGCCGAGGGTCGCCAGCACCGGTTTCAACCGACCCAGGGGCAGGGCGACTTGCAGCGGGCCGTACTCGGAGTTGGGCCGATTGGGAATGTTGACCAGGATCAGCTCGTCGTCCCGACGCCGTGCCAGGCGTTCCGGGTTGAGGATTTCGGTGTGCGAGCGCATCAGGTTCAACAGGATCGGCAGCAGGCTCAGGCGCTCTCCATTGACGATGATGCCCAGCTCGAGGTCGAACCAGTCGCGTTCTGGGGCCTGTTCGACGGTGGCGTACCAGTCGTCCACGGCCGTCAGGTCGAAGCCGAATTCCTCGTCGATCTGCAACTCCCAGCCCTGGGTGCGCAGCTTCGGCAGTTCATTGAGGGTGAAGGTCAGCCAGGCGCTGTCGTTGACCATTTCGAACAGCTCGCCCGCGCTTTCCGGCAGGGCCTTGCTTTGGCGGGTGGCGATCTTGAAGCCGAGGATTCGCAGGTGTTCCCGGTAGGACTGTTCCACTTCCGGTTGCCGCTTGATCCGCAGGGTCTGGGTCTCCTGGCGGATGAGAATGTCGGCGTTTTTTTGACCCGAGACGTATTCATCCAGATAGCTGAACGACAGCGCGGCGCGATGCTGGATGTAGCGCTGCATTTTGCCGTTGCGCGGCTCGAATGCACTGAATTCGATACTCGCCAGCCACAGGCGCGGCACCGGCTGGACATTCTCCACCAGCACTTGAGGCACGCTTTTGGGGTTGCGGTTTTCCAGTACGGCCGAGAGTTTTTCCAGCAGTTCGGCGTCTTTGGCGGCGGCTGGATAGTCGAGGGTTTCCTGCACCTGCAGCAGCACCGCAGCGCAATGCTTGCAGTTGTTGCGCACCGGGCAACTGCAGGTGGCATCGACCATCAGCAGGGTGGACTTGGCCGACTCGCGCAGGCGAATGGTCTGGCGGTAGACGTTGCCGCCAGAGCCTTCGCACGCGGCAACGATTGTGGCGTCGCCCACTTCGACGATCCTGACACGGTTCTCCAGGGCGTAGCGCCGGCCACGCTCCAGGCTCTGTTCCTTGAATCGGCTGACCCAGGACGGTGCCAGGGGTTTGCTCAGGGTCGTGGACATAAGGACTTCAATCAGTCCGGAATTTCATCGGGGACTGGCCGAGGTGCGGGGGCGGTCAATGAAGTGATTTTTATCAGCAGGCCGAGGTGGCCGTTATCGAGGAAATTCAGCTGGCCGTTCTTGGTGTGGCTTTCCTGCTTGAGGCGCTCGCTGGAGGTGACCATGCCATTGGCGTCGATCTGGTTTACCCAGAAGTCGGCGTCGACGTCGGTGAAGCGCCCCAGTTTCAGGCTCAGGGTGCCCTCGATCGGGAACTGGCCGAACTGTTCCGCGCCGTCGCTGATCGCGAACTTGCTGGCTTGTTCGCCCAGGGTCTGTTGCCAGGCCTTGTGCAGCAGCACTGTGTATTCATTGCTGGCCGTGAGTTTTTCCACCTCTCGAGTCAGGCTTGGCGTGCGCAGGCTTTGCGGGCTCACGCGTTGCGCGCCGGCTGCCCAGTCTTCCGGTGCGGCACGGCTGACGATGGCAGGCACGGCGTTCTGCCGCACCAGCACCATTTCCACTTGATACATGTCGTCGGCAAACACCGAGGGGGCGACCAGGGTCATCAGCAAGGTCAGTGAGCAAAACAGGCGCATGCGGCGTCCTTCAAGCAGTTTTCGGGATGAGGCGCTCAAGCAGCGCCTCTACAATATTAAAGCGCTCTTCTGCGCGCTCCATCGGCACCATGAATTTGAACACCGTGGCACCTTCGAATTTGTAGCGTTTGGGTTGTCCCTGGATCAGCTTGATCAGCGTCAGCGGGTCGACCGGTGTTTGCGCCGCGAATTCGATACGACCCCCTTGCGGCCCGCCGTCGACTTTCTTGATGCCGAGCAGTTCGGCCTGCAGTTTCAGGGCCGTGATGCGCATCAGGTTCTTGGTCGGTTCCGGCAGCAGGCCAAAGCGGTCGATCATCTCCACCTGCAGATCCTTGAGGCCGTCTTCGTCGGTGGCCGAGGCAATGCGCTTGTAGAGGATCAGTCGGGCGTGCACGTCCGGCAGGTAGTCTTCAGGGATCAGCGCCGGTACCCGCAGATTGACTTCAGGACCGCCACCCAGGGGTTGGTCGAGGTTCGGTTGTTCGCCCTTGCGGATCGACTTCACCGCGCGTTCGAGCATCTCCATGTACAGGGTGAAACCCACGGCCTGGATCTGCCCGCTCTGACCGTCACCCAGCAGCTCGCCGGCGCCGCGGATTTCCAGGTCGTTGGTGGCGAGCACAAAGCCCGCGCCAAGGTCCTGGGTATTGGCGATCGCTTCCAGGCGCTTTTCCGCATCGGCGGTAATCTGCTGGCGCGGTGGCGTGAGCAGGTAGGCGTAGGCCTGGTGGTGACTGCGTCCAACGCGGCCGCGCAGCTGGTGCAGCTGTGCCAGGCCGAACTTGTCGGCACGCTCGATGATGATGGTGTTGGCGCTCGGCACGTCGATGCCGGTCTCGATGATGGTCGAGGCGATCAGCACGTTGAAGCGCTTGTGGTAGAAGTCGCTCATCACCTGTTCGAGTTCGCGCTCGCGCATCTGCCCGTGGCCGATGCCGATGCGTGCTTCCGGCACCAGTTCGGCGAGGTCGGCGGCACATTTCTCGATGGTCTTCACGTCGTTGTGCAGGTAGTAGACCTGGCCGCCGCGCAGCAACTCACGCAGCAGGGCCTCTTTGACCGTGCTCTTGTTCTGCTCCATGACGAACGTGCGCACGGACAGGCGACGGGCCGGCGGCGTGGCGATGATCGACAGGTCGCGCATGCCCGACACCGCCATGTTCAGCGTGCGCGGAATCGGCGTGGCGGTCAGGGTCAGGATGTCGACTTCGCTGCGCAGCGCCTTGAGCTGTTCCTTCTGGCGGACGCCAAAGCGGTGTTCTTCGTCGATGATCACCAGCCCCAGGTTCTTGATCTTGACGTCGTCCGACAGCAGCTTGTGGGTGCCGATGACGATGTCGATCTTGCCTTCGGCGAGGTCGGCGATGGCCGCATTCACTTCCTTGGGCGACTTGAAGCGGCTCATCACTTCCACGCTCACCGGCCAGTCGGCGAAGCGGTCGCGGAAGCTGTTGTAGTGCTGCTGGGCGAGCAGGGTGGTCGGCACCAGGATGGCCACCTGACGCCCGCCATGCACCGCGATGAAGGCGGCGCGCATGGCCACTTCGGTCTTGCCGAAACCCACATCGCCGCACACCAGGCGGTCCATCGGCTTGGGCGCTAGCATGTCGGCGCGCACGGCGTCGATGGTGGTTTGCTGGTCCGGGGTTTCCTCGAACGGGAAGCCGGCGCTGAAGGTCGCGTAGTCGGCTTTCGGGTCTTCGAAGGCATAACCTTCCCGTGCAGCTCGACGGGCATAGATGTCGAGCAATTCGGCGGCCACATCGCGCACTTGCTCGGCGGCCTTGCGCTTGGCTTTCTGCCAGGTCTCGGAGCCAAGGCGGTGCAGCGGCGCCAGGGCGTCGTCGCTGCCGGTGTAACGGGCAATCAGGTGCAGGTTGGCCACGGGCACGTAGAGCTTGGCGCCTTCGGCGTATTGCAGGGTCAGGAATTCAGCGGCCTGATCGTCGATTTCCAGGGTCGCCAGCCCCAGATAACGCCCAACACCGTGATCGATATGCACCACCGGCGCGCCTTCGCGCAGCTCGGTGAGGTTCTTGATGACGGCGTCGTTGTTCGCGTCGGCGCGTTTCTCCCGACGGCGGCGCTGCATCACGCGCTGGCCGAACAGCGGGCTTTCCGCTACCAGTGCCAGGGCTGGGTCATCGAGCACCAGACCTTCGTCCAGCGGCGCGATGGTGATCGCCAGGCGCTCTTTGCCCGCAACAAAGTCTGGCCAGCTGTCGACGGTTTTCGGTCGCAGCTTCAGGCGTTCGAGCAGTTCCAGCAGCACTTCGCGACGGCCTGCGGACTCGGCGGTAAACAGCACGCGCCCGGGAAACTCGTCGAGGAAGCCGGCCAGCGCCGCCAGTGGCTGGGTGGCCTTGGCTTCGATGGCCAGGTTGGGCAGTTCGCGGGCCGGGAAGCGCTCGCGCCCAGCGCCGGTTTCGACATCCTGTTGGCTGGCCACCACGCGCGGCCAGTTTTTCAGGCGGGCGAAGCAGTCTTCCACCGGCAGGAACAGCTCCGCTGGTGGCAATAGAGGTCGGGCCGGATCGACGCGGCGTTCTTCATAGCGGTTGCGCACGTCGTTCCAGAAGTTTTCCGCCGCCTGTTCAATGCCTGGCAGGGAGAACACCTGGGTGTCCTGGGGCAGGTAGTCGAACAGGGTCGAGGTTTCATCGAAGAACAGCGGCAGGTAGTACTCGATGCCGGCGGGGGTAATCCCGCTGCTCAAGTCCTGGAAGATCGGGCAGCGCCGGAAGTCGACGTCGAAGCGTTCGCGAAAGCGTGCCTTGAAGCGCGTGACCGCATCTTTTTGCAGCGGGAATTCCCGCGCAGGCAGCAGGCGCACGGTGTCGACCTTGTCGATGGAGCGCTGGTTCTCCGGGTCGAAGGTGCGCAAGGTCTCGATTTCGTCATCGAACAGATCGATACGGAAAGGCAGCTTGCTGCCCATCGGGAACAGGTCGATCAGCGAGCCGCGCACGGTGAATTCGCCATGCTCGTACACGGTATCGACGTAGCGATAGCCACTGGCCTCGAGCCGGGTGCGCATCTGCTCGACGTCGAGCTTCTGGCCGACGTCCAGCACCAGGCTGCTGCCGAGCAGGAACTTGGTCGGCGCCAGGCGGTGCAGGGCGGTCGTGATCGGTACCACCAGCACGCCGTGGCTCAGCTCTGGCAGCCGGTACAAGGCAGCGATGCGCTGGGAGATGATGTCCTGGTGCGGCGAGAACAGGTCGTAAGGCAAGGTTTCCCAGTCCGGGAAATGCAGTACGGGCAAATCCGGGGCGAAGAAACCCAGCTCCTGTTCCAGCCGCTCGGCACTTTGGCTGTCGGCAGTGAGCAGCAGGGTAAAGCGCTTGGCAGCGCTGGCAGCCTCGGCAATGGCCAGGCTCAGGGCGGCACCGGGCAGGTTGCCCCAGTGCTGTTTACCTGCCGCGGCAGGGAGAAGCGGTAGACGCAGAACGGGCACGGAAGGTTGAGCTCCAAGCGTTGCGACAAAGTCGGTAATTGTAGCGGGCCCGGGTGCCGCCTGTCAGTGACAGACTGTGTCTATTACGCAGGTTTGGCGAAATGTAGTGGTAAAGACAAAATCGGCGGTTTTTTTAGGGAAAATGACCGGATATGTAGTGGCAAAACGGACCGGTGTTACGGATGGTTACGGACAAGGCAGCGCTGTCTGCAAAAAAATGACAGCGCTGGAAGCCGCGTGTTTACTGGGCTGCAGCGAGGCGTATTTTTTTCTGACGGGATTTTGTTACGGATGGTACGACAAGCGCGCATTGCTACAAGAGGCACTCGGCGGCATAATGTAGCCCCTTTTTTCTGCCCCTACATGTGGAAGGTTCCCGTGACTCAGAAGCCCGACCAGTGTCTTGGTGAATGGATCGACCGTGAAGCACTCGCAGAAGCGATGATTCCGCTTATCGGTCAGCTCTACCGCAATAACAACGTGGTGAGCTCGATCTATGGCCGCAGCCTGATCAATCGTTCAGTCATTGCGATTCTCAAAGCCCACCGCTTTGCTCGTCATCGCCAGTCCGATGACAGCGAATTGTCCGTCCACGAAACATTCCCTCTGCTCAAGGCGATGAGCGAGCTCAAGCTCGGCGCCGCTTCGGTAGACCTGGGCAAGCTTGCGGTCAAGTTCAAGACCGAAGGCAATGGCCGCACTGCCGAGCAGTTCGTCCGTGAAGAACTGGCTGACGTCGTTGGTCAGCAGAACGCCGCCGCTCGCAAGGGCACCGACGTTGTCCTGTACGGTTTCGGTCGTATCGGCCGCCTGCTGGCGCGCATCCTGATCGAGAAAACCGGTGGTGGCGACGGCCTGCGCCTGCGCGCCATCGTGGTCCGCAAGGGCGCCGAGAACGACCTGGTCAAGCGCGCAAGCCTGCTGCGTCGTGACTCGGTTCATGGTCCGTTCGATGGCACCATCACCATTGATGAAGCCAACAACACCATTACCGCCAACGGCAACCTGATCCAAGTTATCTACGCGAAAAACCCGACTGAGGTGGACTACACCCAGTACGGCATCAAAGACGCGCTGCTGGTGGACAACACCGGTGTATGGCGTGACGCCGATGGCCTTGGCCAACACCTGGCGTGCCCGGGTGTCGACCGCGTTGTTCTGACCGCGCCTGGCAAAGGCAAGCTGAAGAACATCGTGCACGGCATCAACCACGGCGATATCACTGCTGACGACAAGATCGTTTCTGCCGCTTCGTGCACCACCAACGCCATCGTGCCGGTGCTCAAGGCTGTGAACGACAAGTTCGGCATCGTTAATGGTCACGTTGAAACCGTTCACTCGTACACCAACGACCAGAACCTGATCGACAACTTCCACAAAGGCGATCGCCGTGGCCGTAGCGCCGCGCTGAACATGGTCATCACCGAGACCGGTGCCGCTACCGCTGCTGCCAAGGCCCTGCCTGAGCTGGCCGGCAAGCTGACCGGTAACGCGATCCGCGTTCCGACGCCTAACGTGTCGATGGCCATTCTCAACCTGAATCTTGAGAAAGCCACCACCCGCGAAGAGATCAACGAGTACCTGCGCCAGATGGCCATGCACTCGGATCTGCATAAGCAAATCGACTACGTCAACTCGCAGGAAGTGGTTTCCACCGACTTCGTTGGCTCGCGCCACGCCGGCGTAGTGGACGCTGAAGCGACCATCACCCAGGATAACCGCGTTGTACTGTACGTTTGGTACGACAACGAATTCGGTTACAGCTGCCAGGTGGTTCGCGTGATGGAAGACATGGCCGGTGTAAACCCGCCAGCATTCCCGCGCTAAGCTTCACAAGTAACTAAAAACGCCCCGGCCCTTGGTCGGGGCGTTTTTGTTTGTATCTTGCTTATAACTTTTTAGACTTTTTTCCCAGGAGTTAAGCGTTATCCAGTTTGTTGCCTCGAAAGTTGCAGGCATAAACTTCCAGCAAAAATAAGCAGTTGCCGATTGTTTGAGGTGCGGGTGGGTTTAGTGGATCCAACTTAAAATGCGTTGGCGAATTGGCGCCATTTAATTGTTCCGTCCAAATACTTGACACTGTCACTCACTGAAACTAGTGTCGCCTGTGACGGCCCGCTCTGCCTCGGGCTTCGTCGGTTTTGCTGCTTCAGCGTCGCGTTACAACTCTCCAAAAAGACAGGGATCTCATTCCTGCTCACATCACAATAAATCTAATGAAAACTGTTCCGGCTTAGTTGCCGTGCAGCGCCCTGTTTCGTATTGCTCACCCTGCCGAAAGTGTTTTGCGGTCACGGCATGTTATTGCCTGGCTTTTACGCGGTTGGTCTATCGGGAGAGTCGAACATGGCGGAAGAACGATCGAAGTTGTTGTCGCTGTTACCGCGCCTGGTGGGGTTGGGAGTCCTGGGGTTTGTCGTCTGGTTACTGATGTCGACACTGTTGATGCCTCTGGTGTCGGCCTCTGCCACCCGGGCGATTTTGAATGCGCCGGTGATCCTGCTCACCACGCCCATTGATGGCGTGGTCAGTGCGTTGGACGTCAAACCCGGTGCGACCTTTGCCCAGGGCCAGAAAATCGCCGTAGTGGAAAACCCCCGGGCGAATCAGGAAACCTTGCTGACCCTGCAAACGCGCCGCCTCACTCTGGAACAGCAGATATCTTCCTCGGCCAGCCAGGCCGAACATGATCAGCAGTATTACGAGGCACTGGAAAAAACCAGCCAGCAGTACCAGACCGCTTTTCATACCCGGCAACTCTTCACCCAAAGGGCGCTGCGGGCCGAAAACAGTGCCGCCAGTGCGCGGTTGATGGACGCCCAGGAAACGGTCGAGCGCAACCTGGAGTTGTTCGTGCAAGGGGCGGTGAGTGGCGCGGTGGTGGCCTCGTCGAAAGCGCAGCTGGCGTCCTTGCAAGGTGCGGCCGAGTCCGTTCGCTCGCAGTTGCGGATCAACGACGGCGACGTCAGTGCGGCCAACAAGCAGGTGTACCTCGACCCGGATCAACTGCGCATGTTCGACCTGACGGCGCAGATGACCACGCTCAAGCTCAGCCTGGAAAATCAGGCGCGCAATCGGGCGACCTATCAACAGGAGCTCGACAACCTCAACCGTTTGATCGATGCCGAGCAGAGCCGGGTCAAGCTGATGGCCGGGTACGATGTCGTGGCCTATTCGCCGGGTACTGTCCAGGAGCTCCTGGCGCCCCAAGGCACGCTGGTGCAGGCCGGTTCGACTTTGCTGCGCGCCACCGATTGCGGGCAGAGCTATGTGATTGCGGTGTTCCCGGAGCGCATGGCAAGCAAGATCGATCGTGACAGTGTGTTGACCGTGAAAATCCGCGGCCTTGCCGAGCCGCTCAAGGCCAGCGTGGTGCAGTTGTTATCCAGCGCTTCGGACATTCGCGCCAACTCCTACAGCGTGCCGTTCCCCTACGCCGAGCAGAACTCGGTGTATGTGGTCGGTACCTTTGCCGCCGACCTCACCGATAGCCAGCGCGCCATGACCTGCAACCCCGGGCTATGGGCCAGTGCCGAAGTGTCACGACCATGAACGGCCTCTTGCGCGGGGTGGTCAGTGTGATACTCATGGGCTCTGGCGCGTCCTCATTGGCGGCAGCCGCCAGGCCTCAACTGGCGACAATGACCTGCGCCGCACTCGATCGCGCGGTGGCGACGCAGCCGGCGGGTCCTGTGCTGGTGGCCAGTTACCCGGCGCTAAATGGTCAGCCGGCGCCGATCCTGGCGTTGCGCGGGGTGGCGTTCACTTACGATAACGCCCTGGCGAGCATTGCCTTGTTCGCCTGCGGCAAGGCCGGGTCGGCGCGACGCATCGCCGATGCTCTGGTCTTTGCAACGAACCACGATCCCGAATATCACGATGGCCGTTTGCGCAACGCCTACGCTGCTGGCCCGGTGGGTGCGCCGCCGATGAAGCTGCCCGGCTACTGGAGCACCGAACGCAACGCCTGGAACCAGGACGCCTATCAAGTCAGCAGTGCGACCGGGAACCAGGCCTGGGCGGCGCTGGCGTTGCTTGAGGCTTTTCGCCAAAGCGGCGAGGGCGCCTACCTGGAAGCGGCAAGAAAAGTCCTGCGCTGGTCGCAGGACAAAACCTACGACGCCCAGGCACCGGCCGGCTTCAGTGGGGGCTACTACGGGTACTTCAATCAGCAGATCCAGCAGAACTGGAAGTCCACCGAGCATAACGTCGACCTGGCGGCTGCGTGGTCGGCACTCAATGCGCTGGCTCCGGATCAGGGCACGGCGCGGCAGGCGCAGATCGCCCGGCAGTTTGTCGCCAGCCAGTGGGACGCCACGGAAGGGCGCTTCCTGATCGGCACCGGTGCGGATGGCCAGACGTCGGACCGGGTGCGCTCCGGGCTGGATGCGCAAATCTGGCCACTGATTGCCTTGCACGACCCGCCCGGGGATTGGCGTCGGGTGTTCGCTTTTGTCGATCGCGCGCACCGGGCCGGTGACGGCTACGGCTTCAATCGCGATCCCGATGGTTTGTGGACCGAAGGCACCGCGCAAGCCGCTGCGGTCGCGCAGTTAAACGGCCTGAGTGACAAGGCGCAGCCGCTTTGGAGTGTTTTGCTGGCCCAGGAAGCCGGCAATGGCTGGCTGTACGCGACCCCGGCACCGCGCATCAGTACCGGGCTGGCCATAGGCCCGGACTCGGTGACCAACGATTTTTTCTATTACCACCTGCCTCACCTGGGCGCCACGGCGTGGGCGGCGATTGCGGCCACCGGCGTCAATCCCTTTACCGGTTCGCTAGAGGCTGACTGACATGCAGGCACTGGACTCGTTGCAACTGATGCAAATCAACTTCTGGACCCTGGCGCTGGTGATTCTATTCACCTGCCTGACTCATCGGGACCAATGGGCTGCGCGCGCCGGATTCGGCGCCGTGACCGCGTTGCTGTTGCTCAACTACGCGGCCTGGCGGATTCGCGACACCTTGCCGGACGGCCATTCCGGGTTTGCCACGGTCTGGGCCTACACCTTTTTGTTCTTCGAAATGCTGGCGATCGGTTACACGCTGTTTTCCATCGTCGTCATGCTCTGTCGCTCGGATCACAGCAAGGACGCGGACGCGGGCGAGCGACGCTTGCGCGCCCAGGGCGTGAGTGCGCCAGCGGTCGATATCTTCATCGCCACGTACAACGAAGGCCTGGAAATCCTGGAAAAAACCATTATTGCCGCCCAGGCCATCGACTACCCGAATTTCACCATCTGGGTGCTCGACGATACGCGCCGGGACTGGTTGCGTGATTACTGTGCCGAGGTCGGCGTGCAGTACGCGCGCCGCCCTGATAACTCCCACGCCAAGGCCGGCAACCTGAACAATGGCTTGCGCCAGTCGGCGGCCGGCAGCAACGCGCCGTACATACTGGTGCTGGATGCTGATTTCGCGCCGCAGCAGCCGATCCTGTTGCGCACCCTGGGCTTGTTCGACGACCCGAAAGTCGGCCTGGTGCAGACGCCGCAGTTCTACTACAACCCCGACCCGATCCAGCACAACCTGGGCACTTCGGCGTGCTGGGTCGATGAGCAAAGGGTGTTCTTCGACGTGTTTCAGCCGGCGAAGGATGGCTGGGATGCGGCATTTTGCGTCGGTACGTCCTTCGTGGTGCGGCGCGATTTGATCAACGAGATGGGCGGTTTTCCTACAGGCTCGGTCTGCGAAGACATCTACACCACCTACCGGCTGCTGCAGAAAGGCTATGTCACCCGCTGGTTGAATGAGCGCCTGTCGATCGGCTTGTCGGCCGAAGGCCTGACCGAGTACATCAATCAACGCGGGCGCTGGTGCCTGGGCACCATCCAGGTGGCGCTGCTCAAGGATGGACCGTTGCGCGGCAGCGGCTATACGCTCAACGACCGCCTGCACTACATCCATGGGCTGATGCACTGGTTTTCCAAACCCTTCATCCTGATGATGCTGGTGTCGCCGGTGTTGTACTGGTACTTCGGCATCGCCGGTTTCTACGCCACGCCGATGGATTTCCTCGCGTTTGGCATGCCGGCGCTGATCGCGTTCTGGGGCTACGGCACCTGGGTCACGGACCGGCGCACCTTGCCGATTTTCACTGAGGTCACGCAGATCGTTGCTTCCCTGGCCGTCACCGCCACCATCGCCAGCGCGATGATCCGGCCTTTCGGACGCCCGTTCAAAGTGACCGCCAAAGGCCTGGATCGCACGAAAACCATGGTGCACTGGAAGCTGTTCGGGTTCTTTTTTGCCTTGACGCTGTTCTCGCAGATTGGCGCCTATATCGCGATCAGCACTGCCGCCTCGTTCGACGGCAACATGCTGTTCAACCTGTGTTGGACTGTGGTCGCGCTGGTCTACAACCTGGCAACGCTGGTCGCCTGTGTGGATCGTCCGCGCTTGCACGGTGAAGAGCGTTTTCCGTTCAACAAGCCCACGGGGTTTCGGTTTGGCGGCAAGGTGCTCGCCGGGCGCCTGGTGGATATCTCCCTCAGCGGCGCGTCGTTCGAGTGCGCGTTCGCCTCGTCGATCAAGCCGGGGCTGTGCGGGCAGATGTGGGTCGACAAACTGGGTTGGCTCGATGTCGAGGTCATGCGCAACCACGGAGACAATCAACTGGGCCTGAGGTTTGCCGAGCTTGATGAAGCGCTGCGGCGACGGTTGATCGCGCGGTTGTTCAGCGATGCAACGATCAATGTCGTCAGCAAGGCGGAGCCGGGGCTGGCGTTCGGCACCTTGTTACGGCGTGCATTGCTTGGCGAAAAATCAGCGGCGCCGCGTTTGCCTGCGCCGGCCAGGGCGTCGCCCTACACCCCGCTACGTCGCTGGCGGCCGGTCAGTGTGCGTTCGCGTAGACAGCCGTTGCCGCATGTCAGCGTCAGTCGGTCAGGCCTTTGGTCTTTGCTGCTTTCACCCTTGCGAGCTCTGCTCGGCCAACGATTTTAGGTGCGCGCCATGAACAGTTGCTTATCGACCTCATGTTTTATGTCATTGCTTCTGCTGGGTGGTTGTTCGCTGGAGCCGACCTACGAGAAACCCGATGCACCGATCGACCAGCAATGGCCGGCCAACACGGCCGGCGAATGCTGCGCGGGCAAGCAGGCGTTCGACAAGGACTGGCGCGGCTTTGTGGTCGATGACCGCCTGCGCCAGCTGATCGACCTGGCGCTGGCCAACAACCGCAGCCTGCGCCAGTTCGCGGCCAGTGTCGAAGAGGCGCGGGCGGGTTATGCCAGTGCGCAGTCCGGGCTGTTTCCTACCATCGGCATAGACACCTATGCCGGACGCAGCAAGTTGCCGCCGCTGGTGCGCACGCCCAATGGCGGCGACAGTGCCGGCAGTATTGCCAACACCTTCCAGGCCACCGGTGGTTTCACGTCCTACGAGCTGGACCTGTTCGGTCGCATTCGCAGCCAGCGCAATGCAGCCGGTGCCCGGTTCGAAGCGTCTGAGGGCGATTACCAGGCCGCACGCCTGGCGCTGATCGGCGAAGTGGCCAGCACCTGGTTGACGCTCAAGGCCAATCAGCATCTGCTTGACCTGGCGCAGAATACTTATCAGTCCCAGGACCGCTATGGGCAGTTGTTGCGCAAGAGTTTCAACCTGGGTTCCAGCGCCCGGATCGACGTGCACCAGGCCGATGCGCAGACCAACACGGCGGCCGTGCAGGTCAATACTTACCGGATGCAAGTGGCGCAGAACAGCAATGCGCTGCGGGTGCTGGTGGGGCAGCCGGTGCCGCCGGGTTTGCTGCCCACGGGCGTGCTCGGTGAGCAGTTGGCCACGCTGGACGTGCCGGCCGGTTTGCCGGCGTCATTGGTCGAGCGACGCCCCGATATCATGTCGGCCGAGGCCCAGCTGCGCGCTGCCAATGCCGACATTGGTGCCGCTCGGAGCGCTTACTTCCCGACCTTTTCCCTGACCTCGGCCCTGGGCAGCCTGACCGGGGACTTCTCGCGCCTGCTCACCGGCCCGGCGGAGTTCTGGACCGTGGCGCTGGCGGGGTCGTTGCCATTGATCGATGGGGGTGCCCGTCGTGCGCAAGTGGACGCCAGCCATGCACGGTTTGACGGGCAAACGGCGGCGTACGAGGCCACGGTGCAGAACGCTTTTCGGGAAGCGGCCGATGCCTTGAATGCGCGTCAGGAGATGCTGACCCAGGTGCAGTTCCAGAAGAAACTGGTGGGGGATTATCAGGAGGCTTACCGCCAGTCCCGCCTGCGCTTTGAGGCTGGGCTGGACAGCTATTTTTCAACCATGGATGCACAGCGTTCGCTGTTTGACGCGCAGCAGAAGTGGGCCCAGCTGGAGTTGGCCCGGGAGATTAACCAAGTGACCTTGTACAAGGCGTTGGGTGGGGGCTGGGGTGGCTCCTTGAAGGTGGCAGGGCGGTGATGATGGCGATCGATCAGGCGCCGCCGACCACAGATGCCTGCGCCGTGCGCAACTCATGGCGATTGCCGCGGAACAACACCAGGGTCGCAATCAACCCCAGTACCGCTGCGCCCGTCAGCCAGATCCCCGGTGCGGCCTTGTTATCCAGCACATGAATCAAATAGGTACAGGCTGCCGGAGTAAACCCGCCGAAGGTAGCGGTCGCCAGGCTGTAGGCCAGGGAAAAACCGGTGGTGCGCACTTCCACCGGCATGATCTCGGTCAGCGCCACGACCATGGCACCGTTGTACGAGCCGTACAGGAACGACAGCCACAACTCGACGATCAGCAAGTGACTGAAGCTCGGATTGGCCACCAGCCAGGACAGGGCAGGGTAGGCGGTGAGAATCGCCAGAAGCGTCGCCGCCAGCAGCAGGGGTTTGCGCCCGACCTTGTCGGAAAATGCGCCCATGACCGGTAACCAGAAGAAATTCGACAGGCCGATGCACACCGTCACCAGCAAGGCATCCAGGTCGGACAAGTGCAGTTCGGCCTTGCCGAAGGTCGGCGTGTAGGCGGTGATCAGGTAGAACGACACGGTGGTCATGACCACCAGGGCCATGCCGGCGATGACGATGCCGAAGTTCTGCCCGATCGAGCGGACCACCTCGCGCAAGGTCGGGCGATGTTTGCGTGCCTGGAACTCCGGTGTTTCTTCCAGTGAACGACGAATCACGAAGATTACCGGCACAATCAAACAGCCGACCAGGAACGGCACGCGCCAGCCCCATTCGCCCATTTCCTGCGGGCTGAGCCAGTGGTTCAAGGCCACGCCCAGCAAACCGGCGAAGACCACCGCCGCTTGCTGGCTGGCGGACTGCCAGCTGACAAAAAAGCCTTTGCGGCCCGCAGTGGAGATCTCGGCCAGGTACACCGACACTCCGCCAAGCTCGACGCCCGCCGAGAAACCTTGCAGCAGGCGGCCGAACAGCACGAGCAGCGGTGCCGCGACACCCAGGGTGGCGTATCCCGGGACGCAGGCTATCAATACGGTGCCGGCAGCCATCATCACCAGGGTAATGATCAGGCCTTTGCGGCGCCCGTGACGGTCGATGTAGGCGCCGAGAAAGATTGCCCCCAGCGGCCGCATCAGGAAGCCGGCGCCGAAGGTCGCCAGCGACAGCATCAGGGACGCGAACGCGCTGTCGGCGGGGAAGAAGGTTTTGGCAATGGCAGTGGCGTAGAAGCCGTAGACCATGAAGTCAAACATTTCGAGGAAGTTGCCGCTGACAACGCGAAAGATCGCTTTGCCTTTGCTCGTGGGGGTAGACATGTGTAGGTACTCACGCTGGTAAATCTTGTTTGAAAACACGGCACCTGTGGGCGCGGGCCTGCTCGCGATGGCGTGGGGTCAATCCGCATGGCTGTTGGCTGACGCACCCCTGTCGCGAGCAGCCTCGCTCCCGCAGGTTTTGCGTTTGCCTGACGGGCGCCGGCAGCCCTCGCTCCTCTGCGCTCTGAGGTCCATAATGGCCGGCGCGGTTTTGCGGGGAGATGAAGATTTGTTAACTGGACGGTGGGGTGGGCTTGTGGTGCTGGCCGTGGTTGTGTCCGGCTGCGGCAACGGTGACTCCATGGAAAGCTTCGGGGGGGCCACCATGGGCAGCTCCTATTCAATCAAGTATGTGCACCGCGCCGGCCTGCCCGCACCCGCTGAGGTGCAGGCGCAGGTGGAAACAATCCTCGACCGCATCGACCGGCAAATGTCGACCTACCGCAGCGACTCCGACATCGAGCGCTTCAACCATCTGCCTGCCGACCACTGTCAGGACATGCCCGCGCCTGTCCTCGAACTGGTCCGGGTCGGCCAGCAGCTGTCACAGCAGAGCGAAGGCGCCTACGACCTGACGGTCGAGCCGCTGCTCAACCTCTGGGGATTTGGTCCGCAATCGCGCCAGGAAGTCGTCCCGAGCGCCGAAGCACTGACCCAGGTGCGTCAGCGAGTGGGTTACCAGCATTTGCGCATCGAAGGCGAACAGCTGTGCAAGGACGCTGCAGTGGAAGTCGATTTCAACAGCATCGCCGCCGGTTACGCGGTCGACACCATCGCTGCCCGGCTCGAGGCCATGGGCATCCACGATTACCTCGCCGAAGCCACCGGTGAACTCAAGGCGGCCGGCCGCAAACTCGACGCCAGCCCGTGGCGCATCGCCCTGGAGGAGCCCCGGGATGACCGCCAGGTCGCGGAGAAAATCATCGCGGTCGATCACTACGCGGTGTCCACCTCGGGCGACTACCGTCATTACTTCCAGCAGGATGGCCGGCGCTATTCCCACACCTTCGATGCGCGCACCGGGGCGCCGGTTTCCCACGCCCTGGCGGCAGTCACGGTGATCCATCCTTCGGCGCTGATGGCCGATGGCTTATCGACGCTGTTGCTGATTCTCGGGCCGGAACGCGGCTGGGACTACGCGGAGAAATACGCTATTGGCGCTTTTTTTGTGATTCGAACCGATACCGGTTTCGTCACAAGAACCAATCAGGCTTTCGAGCGGCTCAGTGGCGCGGCTACCCAAAAAAAGCAATGAACGCTGGCGTTGTAGTGCAGGCAAAACTAGCCTACGACGCGACCAAGGGTTAATGTGCCCGGCGTTGACGCTTCTATAGACTGTGTCCGGGTTCTGCACTGGCCCCAAATTGTTCCTTCACGCCGCAGATGGCGTGATTTAGCCGCAGGTGCCGAGGGCGCCGCGGCCTGTTCTGAGGAGTACGCATGGCTGTCTACAACTACGACGTGGTGGTGCTGGGTTCCGGCCCGGCAGGAGAAGGCGCGGCAATGAACGCCGCCAAAGCAGGACGCAAGGTGGCGATGGTCGATAGCCGTCGCCAGGTCGGCGGTAACTGCACCCACCTGGGCACCATCCCGTCCAAGGCCTTGCGTCACTCGGTGCGGCAGATCATGCAGTTCAACACCAACCCGATGTTCCGGGCCATTGGTGAGCCGCGCTGGTTCTCGTTCCCGGACGTGCTCAAAAGCGCCGAGAAAGTCATCTCCAAGCAAGTCGCTTCGCGCACCGGCTACTACGCCCGTAACCGCGTCGACGTGTTCTTCGGCACCGGCAGCTTCGCCGACGAGCAAACCATCGAAGTCGTCTGCGCCAACGGCGTGGTCGAGAAACTGGTGGCCAAGCACATCATCATCGCCACCGGCTCGCGTCCTTATCGCCCGGCGGATATCGATTTCCACCACCCGCGTATCTACGATAGCGACACCATCCTGAGCCTCGGCCACACCCCGCGCAAACTCATCGTTTATGGCGCCGGCGTGATCGGTTGCGAGTACGCCTCGATCTTCAGTGGCCTGGGTGTACTGGTTGAACTGGTGGACAACCGCGGCCAGTTGCTGAGCTTCCTGGACTCGGAAATCTCCCAGGCCCTGAGCTACCACTTCAGCAACAACAACATCACCGTGCGCCACAACGAAGACTATGACCGCGTCGAAGGCGTGGACAATGGCGTGATCCTGCACCTCAAGTCCGGCAAGAAGATCAAGGCCGACGCCTTGCTCTGGTGTAATGGCCGTACCGGCAACACCGATCAGCTGGGTCTGGAAAACATTGGCGTGAAGGTCAACAGCCGTGGCCAGATCGAAGTGGACGAGGCTTACCGCACCTGCAAGCCGAACATCTACGGCGCCGGTGACGTGATTGGTTGGCCGAGCCTGGCCAGTGCCGCTCATGACCAGGGCCGTTCGGCCGCTGGCAGCATCGTCGACAACCACAGCTGGCGCTTCGTCAATGACGTGCCAACCGGCATCTACACGATTCCGGAGATCAGCTCGATCGGCAAGAACGAGCAGGAGTTGACCCAGGCCAAGGTGCCGTACGAAGTGGGCAAGGCGTTCTTCAAGAGCATGGCGCGCGCGCAGATTGCCGGCGAGCCGCAAGGCATGCTGAAGATCCTGTTCCACCGCGAGACCCTGGAAGTGCTGGGCGTTCACTGCTTCGGTTATCAGGCGTCGGAGATCGTGCACATCGGCCAGGCGATCATGAACCAGCCGGGCGATCTGAACACGCTGAAGTACTTCGTCAACACCACGTTCAACTACCCGACCATGGCCGAAGCCTATCGGGTAGCGGCCTACGATGGCCTCAACCGGCTTTTTTGAGCGGCTCCGGCCGGTGGCCTGAGCCGGCCGGGGAGACCGATTTCAGCAATTCTCGAGCGTGGCGCTGGCCAAACCGGGAAAGTCTGTAATCAGGCTGTCAACGCCGAAGTCGGCGAGCCTGCGCATTAGCGCGGGCTCGTTGACTGTCCATACCGACACATGCAGCCCCTGGCGCTGCGCCTTCTCCAGGCGTTCCGGCGTGCACAGGGTCCAGTTCAGCGCGAGAAACTCACAGCCATAGCTTTGCGCGACCTTCAACGGGTCGAGCCAGGCGTACTCGGCTACCAGCCCGCGGGACACGTCCGGCACCAGATCCAGTGCAGCCTTCAACACTTCACGTGAACTCGAGGTGATGGTGACTTTGTCGAGCATGCCGAAACGCTGGGCCATTTCGCGAATCGCCAGCACGGTGGTGGCGGCGCGGGTGCGCGAAGCGCTTTTGACTTCCAGCTGCCAATGCTCGAAATCGCATTTTTCGAACAGCTCTTCCAGGGTCGGGATCGGGCACGGTTTGATCCAGCCCGGGCCGCCTTTGCGCGCGTCGTAGGTCTTAAGCTCCGCCGCCGTATGTTCGACGACCTTGCCGCGCCGTTCGGTGGTGCGCTTGAGAGTCGGGTCATGAATGACCATCAGCTCGTTGTCCTTGGACAGGTGCAAGTCCAGTTCGCAACGGCGCACGCCGTGCTTGAGGCATTGCTGAAAGCTGATCAGGGTGTTTTCCGGTGCTTCGCCCTTGGCGCCGCGATGGCCGTAGATGAGGGTCACGGTTCTTCCTTAATTTAGAGGCCTGAGTCGTTTTGTTCGCGGGCCAGGCGACGTTCCTGGGCCTGCTTCTGCAAAATGTAGCGGGCGAGCAATTGGCGCTGGGCATCGGTGGGGTGTTCAAACTCGGTGCCGATGTCGTAGCCATCGCCCTTGGGATCGCAATGGGTGACCCGGGCGCGCAGCAACAGGCCAAGGGCTTGCGGCATCAACACCAGCTTGATCGACAGGCGCGCCCCGGCGGCAATCGGCGTGGGGTACTGAAAGTCGACGCCCCCTTCGGAGATGATCACCGGTTGCGGCTCGCCAATCTGCCCCAGCACGGTAATGGCGATCACCTGGCTCAGCAGGTCGATGCGTTTGTTCTGGGATTTCAAGAATGCCGCAAGGTTGCGGTCGCGCTCACTGATCTGGCGCAACAGGTGTTGCGATTCGAATTCGCTCAGGTGCAATTCGCTGAGCAAATTGAACAGTGGAGAAGCATCCTGCAACACTTCCTGGCCCGCGGCTTCGACAGCGGACAAAGGCCGAATTTCCAGTGCGATCGTGTCCTCGATACGGTAGTATTCGCGGCGATCTTCTTCATCTAATGTCGACATGGCGAACCCATGGTAGCGGCGGTGGTCTGAGTGTAAAGCTGGGTATCGACCCCCGCCACAAGGACGTTCCTTTTCCCTCCGAACAAGCCCCGACATGTTCAGACCTCTCTTCGTATTTATTGGCACGCGTTATACCCGTGCAAAGCGTCGCAATCATTTTGTGTCGTTCATTTCCCTGACTTCCATGATCGGGCTCGCCTTGGGCGTGGTCGTGATGATCGTGGTGCTGTCGGTCATGAACGGCTTCGATCATGAGATGCGCACCCGCGTGCTGGGCATGGTGCCCCACGCGACCATCGAGTCCGGTGAACCGATCAGCGACTGGCCAAGCCTGGCGGCCAAGGTCAAGCAGAACCCGCAGGTGACGGCGGTAGCGCCGTTTACCCAGATGCAGGGGTTGCTGACCAACAACGGCAAGGTGTCCAAGGTGCTGCTCAATGCCATCGACCCGGCGCTGGAGCGCCAGGTGTCGATCATCGACAAGTTCATGCTGCAGGGCAAACTCGACGACCTGGCGCCCGGCAGTTTCGGCATCGTCATCGGTGACAAGGCCGCCGCCAAGCTGGGTGCCGCCATCGGCGACAAGCTGACCTTCGTCGCGCCGGAAGTCACCGTGACCCCGGCCGGGATGTTCCCGCGCATGAAGCGCTTTACCGTGGTCGGCATTTTCCATGTCGGCGCCGGTGAGATCGACGGTTACCTGGGCGTCACCAACCTCCAGGACCTGGCGAAACTGCATCGCTGGAAGCCGGATCAGGTGCAGGGCATCCGCCTCAAGTTCGACGACCTGTTCCAGGCGCCGCGTACCGCGTGGAACATCGCCCAGCAACTTGGCGAAGACCGTTACTATGCGCGTGACTGGACCCGTACCCACGGCAACCTGTACCAGGCGATTCGCATGGAAAAAGCCATGATCGGTCTGCTGTTGCTGCTGATTGTGGCCGTGGCCGCGTTCAACATCATCTCCACCCTGGTGATGGTGGTGAACGACAAGAAGGGCGATATCGCGATCCTGCGCACCCTGGGCGCGACGCCACGCACCATCATGGCGATCTTCATGGTGCAGGGCACGGTGATCGGGGTGTTCGGTACGCTGATCGGCGCCGTGGTCGGGATTTTCGCCGCGCTGAACGTCAGCGCAGCGATCTCGGCCCTCGAAGGCCTGATCGGCCACAAGTTCCTGAACGCCGATGTGTACTTCATCGATTACCTGCCGTCGCAAGTGCAGAGCCAGGACGTGGTGATGGTCTGTGCCGCCGCGTTGATCCTGAGTTTCCTCGCCACCCTGTATCCAGCCTGGCGTGCCGCGCGCACCCAGCCTGCGGAGGCGCTACGTTATGAGTGAATTGGGCATGAGTGAAAAAGCAATCCTGAGCTGCCGCAACCTGGGCAAGTCCTACGAGGAAGGTCCGGAATCGGTCGAGGTCCTGGCGGGGCTGCAACTGGAGTTGCACCCAGGTGAGCGTGTCGCCATCGTCGGCACCTCGGGTTCGGGCAAGAGTACCTTGCTCAACCTGTTGGGCGGCCTCGATACGCCGACCCAGGGCAGCGTGTGGCTCGACGGTGAAGAGCTGTCGGCCCTGAGCGAGAAGAATCGCGGCCTGTTGCGCAATCGGTCGCTGGGTTTTGTCTACCAGTTCCACCACTTGCTGCCGGAATTCACCGCGCTGGAAAACGTCTGCATGCCGCTGCTGATCGGCAAGACTGCGATCCCCGAGGCGCGCCAGCGTGCCACGGCGTTGCTGGAGCGGGTAGGGCTGGGCCATCGCCTGGAGCACAAGCCGGCCGAACTGTCCGGTGGCGAACGCCAGCGTGTGGCCATCGCTCGCGCCCTGGTGAACAAGCCTGGCCTGGTGATGCTCGACGAGCCCACCGGCAACCTCGACTCCCACACCGCCCAGGGCATCCAGGACTTGATGCTGGAACTCAGCACTTCGATGCGCACCGCGTTCCTGGTGGTGACTCACGACATGAACCTGGCCCGCCAGATGGATCGCGTCCTGCATCTGCAGGAAGGCCGCCTGACGCCTATCTGACTGGTCGAAACCCGAGGTCTGCAACGACCTCGGGTCATTTATTTTTATACGGTGCCCCAGCGAATGTTCAGACCGTTATCGATCTTCATCGGCGCGCGCTACACCCGCGCCAAGCGTCGCAATCGCTTCGTGTCCTTCATCTCGATGACCTCGATGATCGGTCTCGCCCTGGGCGTGCTCGCCATGATCGTGGTGCTGTCGGTGATGAACGGCTTCCAGCGTGAGATGAGCTCGCGCATCCTCGGCATGGTGCCGCACGCGACCATCGTCGGTGTCAACCCGATCGACGACTGGCAGCCGGTGGCCGCCGCTGCGATGAAAAACCCCGAAGTGACCGCCGCCGTGCCGTTCACCGAGATGGAAGGCATGCTGTCCTACAAGGGCACGATGCAGCCGATCCAGGTCAGCGGCGTCGACCCGGCGCTCGAAGGCCAGGTGTCGATCGTCGCCAAGCATATCGTCCAGGGGCGCCTGGATGCGCTCAAGCCAGGTGAGTTCGGCGTGGTGGTCGGTGAAATCACGGCCCGGCGTTTCCGCTTGAATGTGGGCGACAAGATCACCCTGATCGTGCCGGAAGTGAGCACGGCACCGGGCGGCATCACGCCGCGCATGCAGCGCCTGAACGTGGTGGGCGTGTTCAAGGTTGGCGCCGAGCTGGACGGCTCGATGGCGCTGATCCATGTGGCCGATGCCGCGCAGATGCAGCACTGGCAGCCGAACCAGGTGCAGAGCGTGCGCCTGGCGGTGAAGGACTTGTACGCGGCGCCGAAGGTCTCCAGCGATATTGCCGGCAGTCTCGGCAGCGCCTACCGGGCGGATGACTGGACCCACACCCAGGGCAGCCTGTTCAGTGCGATGAAGATGGAAAAGACCATGATCGGCCTGCTGTTGCTGATGATCGTCGCCGTTGCCGCCTTCAACATCATTGCCACCCTGATCATGGTCGTGAACGACAAGGGCGCGGACATCGCGATCCTGCGCACCATCGGCGCCACGCCACGACAGATCATGGCGATCTTCATGGTGCAGGGCACGGTGATCGGGATCGTCGGGACCTTGATTGGCGGGGTGCTGGGCGTGATTGCAGCGCTGAACGTCAGCGAGCTGGTGGGTTGGGTAGAGCGGGTGAGCGGGCAGCACATCTTCAGTTCGGATGTGTACTTCGTCAGCAACCTGCCTTCGGAACTGCAGGCTGGTGATGTGCTGTTGATCTGCTCGGCGGGGTTCGTGTTGAGCTTTTTGGCCACGGTGTACCCTGCGTGGCGAGCGGCGAAGATCGAGCCGGCGCATGCTCTACGTTATTCGTAAGTCCTGACGCCGCTCCCCCGTAGGAGCTGCCGAAGGCTGCGATCCTTTGATCTTGCTCTTCCGCCGCTCCCTCGTAGGAGCTGCCGCAGGCTGCGATCTTTTGATCTTGCTCTTAAAAAACAGGATCAAAAGATCGCAGCCTTCGGCAGCTCCTACCGGGGCGGGGGTCAAACTCTTTTTGGCAGCTCAATCGAAAACCGCGTCCAGCCATCCCCCGATTCACACCGAATCTGCCCGCCATGGGCCTTGATGATCGACTGGGTAATCGCCAACCCCAGCCCCGCATGTTCACTGCTGCCTTCCTGGCGCGCAGGGTCCGCCCGGTAGAATCGGTCGAACAAGCGCGGCAGCAGCTCGGCGGCAATCCCTTCGCCCGTGTTCTCGACCACCAGTCCCAACACCTTGGGCTGCTGGCTGATCCGCACGCGCACCTCACCCTCCGCCGGGGTAAACCGCAAGGCATTGTCCAGCAGATTGGAGAGCGCGCGGCGCAGCATGTTGCGATCACCCTCCATACTGGCAGTGCCTTCACGGCTCAATGTCACCCGGGCGTCTTCCGCCAGGGGAGCGAAAAACTCCAGCAGCACATCCACTTCCTGTCCAAGGTCGAGCGGTTCGCGGGTGGGCATCAACAACCCGTGATCGGCCTTGGCCAGGTACAGCATGTCGTTGACCAGCTGCGCCATCCATTGCAGCTCTTCAAGGTTGCTGTGCAGCGCCTCGCGGTAATCCTCCAGCGGTCGCGGGCGCGTGAGGGTGACCTGAGTGTGGGTCAGCAGGTTTGACAGCGGCGTGCGCAGCTCATGGGCGATGTCGGCGGAGAAAGCCGACAGTCGCTGGAATGAGTCGTCGAGACGTTCCAGCATGGCGTTGAAGTGATGGGCCATTTGCGCAAGTTCGGGTGGCATCTGCTCTTCGGGCAATCGGGCGTTCAGCGACTGGGCCGACACCCCGCGCGCCACTTCACTCATGCGCCGCAGCGGCCGCAAGCCACTGCGCGCCGCCCAGGCTCCAAGCAGTGCGGTGGCCAGCGCCGAGAGGCCGACGGTCAGCCAGATCAGGCGCTGCATGCGCTGCAGGAAGTGCTGGTGATGGGTGATGTCGAGCAGCAGGGTCAACTGCGGCGAGTCGGGTTGGCCCGGATAGAGCGGGGCGCTCAGCACTCGATAGTCGGTGCCTACGTGGCTGGTGGTGGACAAGCCCGCGGTCAGTGGAAGTTGTTCCGGCAGTTGCGCCGAGCTGTCGTACCAGCGCCGGCCGTCAGCCCCGGTGATGCGCAGTGCCAGGTCGGCCTGGCGGCTCAACTCATCGGCTAGCCTGGCCTGGCTGTCGCTCGATTGAATGTCGTGCAGCGCCCGACGCAAACCAATCAATTTGCCGTCCAGCAACTGTTGGTCCAACTCGATGAAATGCGCCTCGCTGGCACGGCTGAACAGCACGCCGGCGATCAGTGACACCACCGCCGTACAGGCAGCGAACAGCAGCGCCAGGCGGCTGCTCAAGGACAGTCGAGGCATCAGGCAGAACGCTCTTCGAGGACGTAACCCATGCCGCGCACGGTGTGGATCAGCTTGTTGGGGAAGTCATCGTCAATCTTCAGGCGCAACCGGCGGATCGCCACTTCGATAACATTGGTGTCGCTGTCGAAATTCATGTCCCACACCTGTGAAGCGATCAGCGACTTGGGCAACACCTCGCCCTGACGGCGCAACAGCATTTCCAGCAAGGCAAACTCCTTGGCGGTGAGGTCGATGCGCTGCCCACTGCGTTCAACCCGGCGCCGGATCAGGTCCAGGCGCAGGTCCGCCAGTTGCAAGCTGGTGTCCTGGGGCGGGGCGCTGCCACGGCGTAACAGGCTGCGCACCCGCGCCAGTAATTCGGAGAAGGCGAAGGGCTTGACCAGGTAATCGTCGGCCCCCAGCTCCAGGCCATAAACCCGGTCCTCTACGGCGTCACGGGCGGTGAGAAACAGCACCGGCGTGTCGAGACCTGCGCCGCGCACGGCTTGCAGAATTTGCCAGCCATCGCGCCCGGGCAGCATCACATCAAGAATCAACAAGGCGTATTCGCCGCTCAGTGCCAGCTGTTGACCAGTGCTGCCTTCGGCCACCAACTCGGTATTGAACCCGGCCTCGGTCAGGCCCTGGCGCAGGTATTGGCCGGTTTTCGCTTGGTCTTCGACGATCAACAGTTTCATGGAGAGCTCGGGGTCAATGGAACGAAGGCTTTATACCGTGGGCCGCGCGAGTGCAGGCCAACCTGACAAAGTTGTAATCTGCCTGTCAGGTTACGGGCAGTCGTGTCAGTTTAGAGTTTTCTACAGGCTGAACCTTATCTTGTTGGAGAAGACCCATGTTTTTGCGCAAATCCCTGCTGTTGACCGCATGCCTGCTGGCGCTGAGCGCTCCGGCGTGGGCATCGCCGGCGCAATCCGTCGATTTTGGTCAGCCGGCCCCGGCAGCCAATGCGACCCGCAGCATCGAAGTGGTCATGGGTGACATGTCGTTCGATCCCCGGGCCATCAAGATCAAGGCGGGGGAGACCGTCCGCTTCGTCCTGGTCAATAAAGGCCAGTTGCTGCACGAGTTCAACCTCGGCGACGCAGCCATGCATGCCCAGCATCAACAGGCCATGCTGCAGATGCAGCAAAGCGGCATGCTGACACCGACCGGCATGAAGGCCATGGATCACGCTGCCATGGGGCATGGCATGAAGCACGATGACCCCAACAGCGTGTTGGTCGAGCCTGGCAAAACCGCCGAGCTGACCTGGACCTTCACCAAACCCACCAGCCTGGAATTCGCCTGCAACATCCCCGGCCACTACCAGGCCGGCATGGTCGGCAAACTAACCATCGAAGCCCCTTAGGCGCTGCGCAGGAGCTGTGTAGGAGCTGTGTAGGAGCTGTCGAGTGCAACGAGGCTGCGATCTTTCCAAAACCACCCAACCCCGAATTCCCAATCCCCAACCCCCAACAAAACCACTGAACACTGATAGAATCCCCTGATTCTTCAGTCAGGTTTCCGCCATGCATCCCGCAGCCGAACACTCGCCGCTGGGTAAATCCAGCGAATACATCGCCACCTACACGCCGTCCCTGCTGTTCCCGATCCCGCGCACCGCAAAATGGGCCGAGCTCGGCCTGACGGCGCAAACCCTGCCGTACACGGGTGTGGACTTCTGGAACTGCTTTGAGCTGTCGTGGTTGCTGCCGTCCGGCAAGCCCGTGGTGGCGATCGGCGAATTCAGCATTCCGGCGGACTCGCCGAATATCATCGAGTCGAAGTCGTTCAAGCTGTACCTCAACTCGCTGAACCAGACGCCATTCGCTGACACGGCAAGCCTCGAGGCAACCCTGGCCAAAGACTTGTCGGCTGCCGCCGGCAAACCGGTGGGCGTGCGCATCCGCAGCCTGAAAGAGGTGGAGGCCGAAGGCGTCGTCGCATTGCCGGGGGTGTGCATCGACGACCTCGATATCAGTGTCAGCAACTACGAACACCCGCGTCCGGAACTGCTGCGTTGCGATGATTCGCGTATCGTCGAGGAGAGCGTCCACAGCCATCTGCTCAAATCCAATTGCCCGGTCACCAGCCAGCCGGATTGGGGCAGTGTGGCAGTCGAATACCGTGGTGCGGCGCTGGATCACGCGAGCCTGCTGGAGTATATCGTCAGCTTCCGCCAGCATTCGGACTTCCATGAGCAGTGTGTGGAGCGGATATTCCTCGACCTGCAGCGGTTGCTCAAACCCGAGAAGCTGACCGTGTATGCGCGGTATGTGCGCCGTGGCGGTCTGGATATCAACCCGTATCGCAGTACCGAAGCCGTGCAACTGCCGAACCACCGCCTGGTCCGCCAATAAAGAACGAATGGGGAGCCCGGTCCCACAGGGAATGCATTGCAAACTGCGCACAATAAAAAGCCCCGCCATCACTGGCGGGGCTTTTTTGCATCTGGCGAATTCAGATACCCATATTGCCCAGCGCCTGCACGATGTTGCGCAAGGTACCAGCAAGGGTCGGGTGCTCGATTTCGAAGCGCTCGACCGCCAGGTTCACATTATCGGACAAGCTTGAATCCTGGGTTTTGGTCTCAAGCTCAAGCTCAAGTTCGATCTGCTGCATCAGTACGTGCAGGTCTTCACGCTCCACTTCCGTCAGTGGCGGATTCTGTTCCAGTTGCTCGCGCAGAGTATTGAGCTGTTCTTGCAGTTCGCGGGCAGGCATGACGTTCTTCCTTTTATCGATAGGCACTGGCATAGACCGCAGCAGCGCGCCAAAGGTCTATGGCTTGCCTTTAGATTAATCCACTCGCGGGCAACCTGCATGCGTTGATCGTGGCGAGGCGGCAATCAGGGCTTTTCGCCCTTGAGTCGGCGCAGGCTGATGTCCGCCAGGCAAGTGTCGAGTTCGCCCAAGTGGTCGATCACCGAATGCACGCCCAGGCCGAACAGTTGCACGGTGGCCTTGCCGCGTTTGAGCTCGCGCTGCTGTGCGCTCAACGCTTGCCATTCATTCGGCGCCAGCCCGCACAGCGATCCGCAGGAGGCCAGGCCAATGGTCCACAAACCGGCGTTCAGGCCTGATTGCAGCAGCCGCGGCTCACCGCTCACCAGCACGCAGCCATCCAGTTGAGCAACGTTGAGGGCCATCAAGGCTTCCCAGCAGGCATGGGGGGACGGCCATGGATTATTTGTTGCAAATTGTGTCGAAGGTTTGATCCATTCCGGCAGCGCGAGCGCCAGGGAGTGGCTAAGGGCAGGGGGCAGTTCATCGAGCCAGGCACAGGGGATTTGCTGTCGCTGCAAGCTGTGCAGACTGTCCAGGGCGCCAGGCGTGACTTCGGCATGCTCCCCTTGATGGTCGGCGTGTTGGCGGGTGCGCGCGCCGAAATCCACCAGGCAGCCACTGAGGCCAAACAACACGGCGGTCAGGCGGGGCGCGGCGAGGGGCAAGGCTTCGGCATGCGGCATTTCGGCATCCTTGAAATAGTACCGAGGCTATTGGACGCGGGTGACAGTTGAGTGACACTGCTGTTATCGACCGTAGGCCAGCTAGACTTGCGCGCTGGCTCACGGCGATACTGCCTAAAACGGCCTTTCCGTCTTATACTAGCCAGCTCAACGCTTGGGTCCAGAGCCCGCGTCAGTACAATCCAAGGAGTTTTTCTATGCGCTGGAGCAACCTTCTAGCTCAGCTGTGTGTGTGTTCCAGCGTGTTGCTGGTGCCTTTCGTTGCCCAGGCAGCCACGGAAGAAGACCCTTGGGAAAGCGTCAACCGCCCAATCTACAAATTCAACGACGTACTCGACACCTATGCGCTGAAGCCATTGGCCCAGGGTTATCAGTACGTGACGCCGCAGTTTGTCGAAGACGGCATTCACAACTTCTTCCGCAACATCGGTGACGTGCGCAATCTCGCCAACAATGTGCTGCAGGCCAAGCCGGCTGCAGCGGGCGTTGATACTGCGCGCCTGATCTTCAACACCACGTTTGGCCTGCTGGGCTTCATTGACGTCGGTACCCGCATGGGCCTTCAACGTAACGATGAAGACTTCGGCCAGACCCTGGGTTACTGGGGTGTCCCGAGTGGTCCGTACGTGATGCTGCCGTTGCTCGGCCCGAGCACCTTGCGCGATGCACCGGCCAAGTACCCGGACTCCTACGTCGGCGCCTATCGCTACGTCGACGACGTAGCCGTGCGTAACTCGTTCATGGCTCTGGATGTGGTCGATGCCCGCGCCAGCCTGCTGTCGGCCGAGAAGCTGATCAACGGCGACAAGTACGTGTTCATCCGTAACGCCTACCTGCAGAATCGTGAATTCAAGGTCAAGGATGGTCAGGTCGAAGACGATTTCTGATTTCGACCAGGCATAAAGAAAGGCGGCCATTGTGCCGCCTTTTTCATTGTCCGGATCACGCAAACTCCAGGTTTTATGGGGCTGAGCAGGCGTTTTGCGCACTGAGTGCTACCTAACATTGAGTTACGGTTTTACCGGTTCTTATAACTACTGGTCATTTGCCAGGTAAAGTCCTCAAGTGACCTTCGCCACGAGCTTGAAACGCCCAGCGGATGGGAGTACCGTCTGCGCCTTAGAGGGCACCTCTGGTGTGACGTGTGCGTAGGGCAAAAGCCCGAAACCGGCGCGTCAGAGAGGCTAGAAAGCGAATCCAGTAGCGAGAGCCGGGTCTAAACCCCGCCTGCTACGCCAACCTAATTCTGGCGCCGTTTGCCCACATGCCAAAAACCAGTGCCACGCTGCTGATAATCGATGATGACGAAGTAGTGCGCGCGAGTCTCGCCGCCTATTTGGAAGACAGTGGTTTCAGCGTCCTGCAGGCCAGCAATGGCCAGCAAGGTCTTCAGGTATTCGAGCAAGACAAGCCCGACCTGGTCATCTGCGATCTGCGCATGCCACAGATGGGCGGACTCGAACTTATCCGTCAGGTCACCGAGCGGTCTGCGCAAACCCCGGTCATTGTGGTTTCGGGTGCCGGCGTGATGAATGACGCGGTCGAGGCCCTGCGCCTGGGCGCCGCTGACTACCTGATCAAGCCTCTCGAAGATCTGGCCGTGCTCGAGCACTCCGTGCGCCGGGCCCTGGATCGCGCGCGCCTGCTGCTGGAGAACCAGCGCTACCGTGAGAAGCTGGAGAAGGCCAACCGCGAGCTGGCAGCCAGCCTCAACCTGCTGCAGGAAGACCAGAACGCCGGTCGCCAGGTGCAGATGAACATGCTGCCGGTCAGCCCCTGGACCGTCGATGAGTTCCAGTTCGCTCACCAAATCATCCCGTCGCTGTACCTGTCGGGTGATTTTGTCGACTATTTCCGTGTCGATGAGCGTCGGGTAGCCTTCTACCTGGCGGACGTTTCCGGTCACGGCGCTTCGTCAGCCTTCGTCACCGTGCTGTTGAAGTTCATGACCACGCGCTTGCTGTTCGAATCCAAGCGCAGCGGTACATTGCCGGAATTCAAGCCTTCAGAGGTGCTTGGTCATATCAACCGAGGCCTGATCAGTTGTAAGCTGGGTAAACACGTCACAATGGTCGGTGGAGTCATCGACGAGGAGACAGGTTTGTTGACCTATAGCATCGGTGGTCATTTGCCGTTGCCTGTGTTGTACACGCCAGACAGTGTGCGTTATCTGGAAGGGCGCGGTCTGCCGGTGGGCCTCTTCAATGAAGCCACCTACGAAGACCACGTACTGGAACTGCCACCGACCTTCAGCCTGACGCTGATGTCCGACGGCATCCTGGACCTTCTGCCTGAACCTACACTGAAGGAAAAAGAAGCGGCTTTGCCCCAGCGGGTCAAGGCAGCGGGCGGCACCCTGGATGGGTTGCGGCAGGTTTTTGGATTGGCCACGCTTGGGGAGATGCCGGATGATATCGCCCTGTTGGTGTTGAGCAGGAATCTTTAATGAGTACCGGTAGAATCCAGTTCGCCGAGCAGGACGGCACTTTCGTCCTGAAGTTCGTCGGTGAAGTTCGCCTGACCCTGTGTTCGGCGTTGGATGCGACTATTGAGCGGATCTTCACGGCGTTGAATTTCAACGCCATTGTGATCGACCTGACCGAGACCCGTAGCATCGACAGCACCACCCTTGGCCTGCTGGCCAAATTGTCGATCCTGTCGCGGCAAAAAGTCGGCCTGCTGCCGACCGTCGTCACCACCCACGAAGACATCACCCGTCTGCTGCAGTCCATGGGCTTCGAGCAGGTGTTCAACATCGTTGACCGCCCGATCCCGTGCCCTGAGTGCCTGACCGACCTGCCAGACCAGGATCAGTCGGAAGAAGTGGTGCGGATCAAAGTGCTGGAAGCGCACAAGATCCTCATGGGGCTCAACGACTCCAACCGTGAAGCCTTCCATGACCTGGTGAACGCGCTCGAGCGCCACTGATACTGTCAAATTCCCACACTGGAATTCACACACAAAAAAGGCGAACCCCTGAGGGTTCGCCTTTTTGCACTGCCTTGGACTAGATCACAGCTTGGCTTGCAGAAGCGCCTCAAGCTTTTCCTGATCCCGGGCAAACTGGCGAATCCCCTCAGCCAGCTTCTCCGTCGCCATTGCATCCTCGTTGGACAACCAACGGAACTGCGCTTCATTCAAGCTCAGGCGCGCCTCACCGGCATGCCCTGGGGCCAACTTGCGCTCCAGCTTGCCGTTGTCCGCCGCCAGTTTTTCCAGCAGCTCCGGGCTGATGGTCAGGCGATCACAGCCAGCCAGTTGCTCGATCTGGTTCAGGTTGCGGAAGCTCGCACCCATGACCACGGTCTTGTAGTCATTGGCCTTGTAGTAGTTGTAGATACGGGTCACCGACTGCACGCCCGGATCGTCCGCGCCGGTGTAGTCGCTGCCATTGGCTTTCTTGTACCAGTCGTAGATGCGGCCCACGAACGGCGAAATCAGGAACACGCCCGCGTCGGCACAGGCCGCTGCCTGAGCGAACGAGAACAGCAGGGTGAGGTTGGTCTGGATGCCTTCCTTCTCCAGCTTCTCGGCGGCACGAATGCCCTCCCAGGTGGAAGCGATCTTGATCAGCACGCGGTCACGGCCCACGCCTGCCTTGTCATAGAGCTCGATCAGACGGTGCGCGCGCTTCAATACCGCGTCAGTGTCGAACGACAGGCGCGCATCCACTTCAGTGGAAATCCGCCCCGGTACTACCTTGAGAATTTCCTGCCCGACCGCGACGCCAAAACGATCGCTCGCCAGCCCTACGTCACCTTTGCAGTCATGCACGCACGCATTCAACAACTCGGCATAACCGGAGATTGCGGCGGCTTTGAGCAGCAGCGAAGGGTTAGTGGTAGCGTCTACCGGCTTGACCCGGGCAATGGCTTCGAAGTCGCCAGTGTCGGCGACGACGGTGGTCATTTGTTTCAGTTGTTCCAGCTTGGAAGTCATGGGCGTGCTCTGTCCTTTGGATCTGATGACATTACCCGAGCGCTGACAGCCACTCAAGGGCGCGTGTACCTATCGAAGGCCCCAGCGGCAACAACCTGAAAACGGCTGTTTGAAAGGTGGGGCGCGGTGTTGATAAATACGATGCCGAAATGCGGAACTGGTTCAACCGGGCTGACCAAGCAGTAAAAGCCGTAGCAGCGCAGAAGCGTAGGAGCTGTCGAGTGAAACGAGGCTGCGATCTTTTAAAAACGGCTGCCATCAGCCTCCCCGCATCAACGCCCCTCCAGCAACTCCGCCGCCTGATCCAGCAACGCCAAGGGCTCCTTGGCCTTGTGAATATCCACCGACAACAACTGCCGAAACCTGCGCGCGCCAGGGAATCCCGTACCCAACCCCAGCACATGCCGGGTGATATGGTGCATCGACCCACCCGCAGCAATATGCGCCGCAATATACGGCCGCAACTGCGCCAGCGCCTCAGCCCGGCTGATCACCGGCGCAGTGCTGCCGAACAGCTGTTGATCCACCTCGGCCATCACATAAGGATTGTGATATGCCTCACGCCCCAGCATCACCCCGTCGAAGGTCTGCAAATGCTCATGGCAGGCCTCCAGCGTCTTGATCCCGCCATTAAGGATGATCTCCAGATCCGGGAAGTCAGTCTTCAGCTGCGCCGCCACGTCATAACGCAGCGGCGGAATATCGCGGTTCTCCTTCGGCGACAACCCCTCCAGGATCGCAATCCGCGCATGCACGGTAAAACTCGTACACCCGGCATCCCGCACGGTGCCTACGAAGTCACATAACTGCTCATAACTGTCCCGGCCATTGATGCCGATCCGATGCTTCACCGTCACCGGAATCGACACCGCATCCCGCATCGCCTTCACACAATCCGCCACCAACTGCGGATGCCCCATCAACACCGCGCCGATCATGTTGTTCTGCACCCGATCGCTCGGGCAGCCCACATTCAGGTTCACCTCGTCATAGCCGTGCTCCTGGGCCATGCGTGCGCAGGCAGCGAGGTCCAGGGGGACGCTACCGCCCAGTTGCAGGGCCAGCGGGTGCTCGGCTTCATTGTGACGAAGGAACCGCTCGTGATCGCCGTTGAGGAGCGCGCCGGTGGTGACCATCTCGGTGTAGAGGAGGGCGTGTTTGGAGAGCAGACGCAGGAAGAAGCGGCAGTGGCGGTCTGTCCAATCCATCATGGGTGCAACGGAAAAGCGTCTAGACACCGTAGAGCCTTTATTTACTTGGGTTGTAGCAAGATTTTGTACCATTTTACTCTACGTGTTCTAGGTCGATTTCAGGGGGTAAAACGACGTTTTTTAAGGGGCACTGGTACAATGTACCAACTCAATTCTCAATTGTACCAGTGACCATGGCCACCATCAGAGCACGGAAACGCACCGGCGGCAGCATGAGCTATACGGCACAAATACGCCTGTATCGCGATGGTGCGCAAGTTTACCAAGAGACCCAGACCTTCGCCCGAAAACAGGCTGCCCAGGCATGGGTTCGCAAGCGCGAGGCCGAGCTGGATCAGCCCGGCGCCATCGAGCGAGCCAACCGCCAAGGCGCCACGGTGAAGGAAATGATCGATCGTTACCTGGTCGAAATGGAAAAAGCCCGCCCGCTGGGTAAAACCAAACGCGCAACCCTCAAGGCCATCAGCGAATCGTACCTGGGTAAACTCATGGACCAGAGCATCAACAGCCAGCAGTTGGTCGAGTATGCGCTCTGGCGCATGAGCAAAGAGGGCGGGGGGATAAAACCGCAGACAGCCGGCAATGACCTGGCACACCTTGGCGCGGTGCTGTCGATTGCTCGCCCCGCATGGGGCTATGAGGTTGACCCGCATTCCATGAGCGACGCGCGAAAAGTCCTGAGAAAGCTGGGCTACAACATGCGCAGCCGCGAACGGGACCGCCGGCCAACCCTGGACGAACTGGACAAGCTGCTCAAGCATTTTCAGGGCATCCAGAAGACTCGCCCTACCTCCATCAACATGCTCAAGATGACCGCATTCGCGCTGTTCTCGACGCGTCGACAGGAGGAAATCACGCGAATTCTATGGGCCGACCTGGACGAGGCAGGTCAGCGAGTCCTGGTCAGAGACATGAAAAACCCCGGCCAGAAGATCGGTAACGACGTCTGGTGCCATTTGCCCCCGGAAGCCTGGGCCATTCTTCAGACCATGCCAAAGGCCTTGCCGGAGATTTTCCCCTACAGCGCCGAGTCCGTTTCCACGTCCTGGACCCGGGCCTGCAAAATCCTGGGCATCGAAGACCTGCACTTCCACGATCTGCGCCATGATGGCGTCAGTCGACTGTTTGAAATGGATTGGGATATCCCGAGGGTGGCCAGCGTGTCCGGACACCGGGACTGGAACTCAATGCGTCGATACACCCACTTGCGCGGGCGGGGCGACGTCTACGCCAACTGGAAGTGGCTGGAGAAGGTTTTGAAGGCGCCCGTGAAGCTGGGCGCCCGGACGTTGAAGTAGCTCAACTGCTACGGGGCAGGCTGTGCAGCTGATTTCTTTCTTTAACCGCGGCGGCACGCTGCCCATCCAGGTACTCAGCCAGATCGGTGATGTGCACGCCCTTGGCGCTCTTTTGACTCGCCTCCATGCGTGTAATCGCGATTTTGATCTGGCCCGCCATCACCTTGCGCTGGAACATGTCGGTGGTGAGGTGAGTGAAATAGTCCGCACAGACGCTCTCCAGGGGAATAACCACCTGGCCGTCATACTGGGCCATCAGCACGAATAGCGTTTTCATGGCACAGCCCCTTCCGCAGAGGGTTTGGACGCCAGCGCCTTGTACCTGAGATCGTCCAGAAGCCTGAGCCTCTCCCGCTGGGTGCGTTGCGTTCGATGCACGCTGTCTTCAAAAATAGCCTTGTCGCTCATTTCGTTGGTCCCTGTGATCACGTTGTTCTCCAATTCAAAGCCCGAATATCTGGTAAGCCAATGTCGGCGTCACGCCTGAAAGTGCCAGCACTTAACAATTGGTTGCTTCGTAATCACCGCATTGCTGTGCTTGGCCTGATAAGCCCGAACCGCGCTGTCTGTCGCCTTATTGACGTCCAGTAGCTTCCGAGAGCGGGAATCCTTGAGGCGCTCCCTCAGTTCGCTGACATCAGCAATTTTCTGACGATGCTCGGTAGCGCACTTCACGAAGTCGTTGAAGTTGATGGCGATGACGTTGTCTTTTTTGCTGTGGTTAACCACCGGGCCATCGGCATCAAGGCTCTCCAGGTACTCGTACACCTCCCAAAATTCAGTCACCACTGGATGGTCGGAGCTGATTGAAGCCTGGCGTTCGATCGCCATGCGGATGATCTGGGCGCGGGTATGGGTGATCTGAGATTCGCTGAGCGGCACCACCAGGCGCATGCAGTCCAGCAATGCGAGCATTTGTGCGTGGTTCTTATTGATACGCTCTACGCGGATGTAACCGCGCAGATTGTTGCCGCAATGGCCACAGTCGTCTTGCTCGCCCTGGAACGGGCGCTCGCAGGCATAGCAATGGGAGTGCAGGTTGCGCAGTTTGGCCTCGTAACCCGGCACGCGTTGGGCGAACGATTCCATCACTTCTGGCTCTTTGCGCACGGCCTGCAACACAAAATTGCTGAGCGTCGAGCTTTCCAGGGAATTGAGCAGATCCGCTGCCGCACGGCTTTCGGGTGTCACGTTCGGCCGCACAAAGTGCAGTTTCACAATTCGCGTCATGATTGCTTCAGAGGCCACCACAGGGGCGTTCTGGCTGATAGCGATCGTTCCGCGAAAAGGGGGCTCATAGGTTTCGTTGCCGGCAGTCTTAACACCCTTGGTAGCCAACGTACCTCCGCCGTAGTAGTCCTTGAGTTCATCCCACTCAAAGGTCTTGGCATGGACCTTGTCGTCTCCGCTACGGTCGGACTCCAGCAGCACGATTGGCATGCCCGACACCTGGCCCATCAAGCGGCTGCGGCCGGCTTTGGTCGACTTGGAAGGGTCGAACCCTTCGTAACCATCGCGGCCGGCAAGCTTCCACAGCAGCGTCAGCAGGGTGGTTTTACCTGCACCGGCCTCGCCAGTGGCTTCAAGAAAGGGAAACGACTGGTACCGACTGCGGATCTGTTCAGCAAACAGCGAACCGAACCAAAAGGTCAGCGCCACAATGCCCTGAGTCCCAAAGCACTGCCAAAGCAGCCCCAACCACTGCGGGTCGTACTTTTTGCTGTCTCTCTGCAGATCGATCTTCACCCCCTTTTGCAGGGTCTTGAGCTTCAGCTTGCCCATTTCAAAGAACTCCTCCTCGTTGATATTGATGATCTGTCCTTCTCGCACGGCGACGTCGTTAAACACGTAACAGCGGTACTCCCTGCTGTAGCCGACGTAGTCGATGGTCTGAACGGTTTTGATGCCGAAAAGCTGATCTTTCATAAGCTTGTCCAGTTGCTGTCCACTGCCGGTGAACACGGCTCCGGCACCCATGCCGAGAAGTCTTTTCTTGAACTCGCTGGCGGCCGCGACCTGGCCACCGGTAAAGGTGTTTTTTACCGAACCACCGTCATGCGGGAAGTCGACACGGAAGAAGTACCAGGACTCGTCGGTGATCTCGTTGCGCTGGAAATAGAGGGCTTTGGGGTAGCAATTGGCGATCTCGACGACACAGCCCGCCATCTGCAATGCCTTATCTCTGATCTGCTTTTCGTTCAGCACCTGGTCGTCTTGATTGTCGCTTTTGTCGAATGTCTGCTTGGCGGCGTTGAATTTCGCGATGTCCAACTTCCACCAGTACAAGCGCGAGTCGTAACAGAAGTGAAACTCCTCCCGCTCTCGCCACTGGTACATGAGCAGGGCTTTGTCACTGGCGCTCTCAGCGATCAGCAAAGCACCGTGATGCCTGGCCTCTTTGAGCTCTTTATCGATCCGCTGCGTTCGGGCTTCGTCGTCATCCATGAAAGCCCAGCGCTGGTGCAGGTCGTTCCAGTCAACCTTGCGCGCGTCGGGTTGGGGCACTTGCGCGGCTTCACAGACGAAGCCGAGCTCACGGGCACGCATCACCCAGGTGCGTGTGTACTTGTGTGCGCCAGGCTCGTTGTCCAGAGCCCAGATCAACTTCGGCGTTCTGCCGCCGCGCGCGGCGATCAAAGCCTTGAGTGATTCCTCCGGAAAGGCATTCGAAGACAGTGCCGCAACGGCCGACAGGTTGTTGTGAATGAGGGCTATGGCGTCGAAGATGCCTTCGACAATCCAGAGTTCGTCGACCTGGAGCAGATCCAGGCACGGCGGGCACCACCAGTGCCCCCTGTAGCTTTTGAGCGGTTGGAAGCGCGCCTTCTTCTTGCCAAAGCGCGAAGGCTGGTCAATCAGGCGCTCCCAGTAACCGCCATGATCGAGCGGGAAGCGCACTGTTGCCGAGCCGATGCCCAGCTCGTGATCAAAGTAGCTTTCCTGCGTGAACCAGCCCTTGAGCATGTCCACACGAAAGCCGCGGCCGAAGGCGAGGTATGCATTGGCACTCGCGGCGGGTTCTTCGCGGGTGACTGGTGCGCGTTTGCTCCAGTCCTCAAAAAGATCGGGGTACAGCTCCTTGACCGGGGCCTGATATCTGCAGTTTTGCTCGCGCCCGCAGCGGATGAACCAAGGTTCATCGTGGCGTGAAAACAGGCGTCGCTGCCCGCACTGAGGGCAGGTGCCTTTGCGCATGTAGTGCGTGCCCGTCATGTGTTTGAGGCCGAACTCGTTCTCAAGGCGCTGAATGACGTCGGCGCGTAGCTGATGTTCCATCTTCATCGGGACTTACTTCACTTCGCCGAGGCTATGTTTAAGGGCGCCGATCAGGCGTTTTTGCGCGGCCATGACAGGGAAGGCCGCGAGTAACGAGCCGTGCCGTAAACCCTCGGGGATCATGCGAAATCGATCGTCGTACCAGTACTCGTTGAACTGAACCGAGTACTGGGCGCGCATTGCCTGGAGCAGGGCTTCGGCCTGTTCGCGGGGCAGTTTTGCGGTGATGGCGACGTCGATTTCCATGATCCACCTCGGATTTCGGGCAAAGCTCACCCAAACCCACGGGAAGCGGGGTAGGGCGGGTGTTTTAAAAGGGTGTTACTGAGGGTGGTGCTTGTGCGGGGAGTCGCGCTGGGTGAGCAGGGTCTGCGGCAGCAGCCTCGCTGGGACCGGGTAACGCAGGTTCGCCCGGGTGTCGATCAGGTGCACGACCGTGCTACCAGGGCTGTGACCCCAGTCCACGCCGATCCACTTGCGTTGGTTAATGACCTCAAGTTCCGTCCAAGCGTTGTGCACCAGCTGCTGCGCCATAAAAACCGGCACCTCCAGCGCGTTGGTCATATGCCGCACGCAGTTCTCGTAGAGCAAGTCGGAATCCACCAGGTGCTGGGCTTCGTGCCGTTGCAGGTAGGCGAAAGCCGCCCGTTGCATGCTGCTGCGGTAGTCGTGATCAAGCTGTTCGTGATTCATTTCGCACACTCCATTTCCATTTGGTCGAGCAGGTCGGGTTGATCGTCGGCGGTTTTCATTGCCTGGCGTCGCATGACGACGCTTGCCACTGGAAGGCGAACTGAGGGGTTTGGCATACCGCTAGGGCTCATCTCATGAGTCATTTCAAACTCAGCCCGCACGGACCAGCCGCAGGCTTCGTTCGTGCATTGCACGTAAGCCACCCGCAGAAAAATGTGCGTGCCCTCGCTGGTGCGGATACGCATGCGGCCGCGGCAATGCGCGCAAACGAGTTTGTAAGTGCTCATGGCCGGGTTCCTTTAGAGCGATTCAGCGGCTTCATAGGCGATGTTCAGCGGGGTGATCGCGTCACCAATCGCGAGCCTGATATCAGTGCCTGAGCAGGAGTCGTTGGTGGTCGAGACAATTTCTTTTAAGGTGTCCAGTCGCTGCTGAGCGATAACCATTAGGTCCAATAATTGATGTCTTTCTACTTCGGAGATGTAGGTCATGGGGATTCACTCAAAAAAGGATGTTGAGGGCTTATTGCAGCGCTTGCAGGAGCGGCAGGCAGCGTTGGTGGACATCATGCGTGGCAGAGAAGCCACGACGTCGAGTACCAAGGAGGTGCCAAAATTAGTCGTGAAGGCTGAGGACATTCGTTTTGCTGTCGATGACGTCGCTACTGCACTGAAAGAGATCAAGTCACGTCTCGGTAAAGGGTGATGGTGGCTGTGCATACTCACCGTCCTTGTATCGTCTTGCTGTGCAGCTGGATGGTCGCCAGGACTTCGGCATACCGGGCAGACATGTAGTGCATCAGGGCGTTGATGATGGCTTCGGCTTCGCCCTTTTCGATGACGCCGTCGTCCATGGCTTCGGCAATGATCTGGTCAACCCTGCCGCGCTTGGCGGCAGCCTTGATTGAGCGGGTGAACAGCTCGACGTTGTCCAGCGATTCAGGGGTTGTCAGCGGTACGAACATGCCGCCGTACTTTGCGGCGATGTAATCGGCCAAAAAAGTTGTTCCAGTGACTTGCTCCAGTCGATGGATGTGGTCATCGGATAATGGGCGGCTGCCGGCGCTCTCGTAGGCGTGGTTGTCGAATTTCTTTATTGGCAACCCGAGATCGGCGGCGGCATATAAACGGCCCTTGGGATAGGCGCAAATAACTGCACTAACCACATCTTTACGACTTGCTAGAACTGGCCGTTTCATCTTCTGGTTTCTCCTTGGCGATATCGCCCCTACAGTTAATTCACAACCTGGGGTGCAACCGATAGTTCAGCAGGCTCCGCGAGGATGCCGGGCAGCACTTCTTTCCCGATTAACTTAGAGATGTCGCGAAGGATGCGGAATGACAAGCGTCCTCGCGGAAGTGAGTCGTGACCAGCCCACCGTTGTACCACCTGCGTGACCGTGCGCGGTTCGTAGCCGTGGCTGATGGCGAATTGCCGAAAATTGCTTCCTTGTTCAATCAGTCGCGCCTGAATCTGACGCTTTTCCATGGCTTGGCTCATGGTTGATGTGTCCCTACTTGGTTAATATGTACCTGTTTGTTCGCAGTATACGCACCAAAACGGGTGCGTCAACCGGATCATATGAAAAAATGAGTATAGCAACGCGTCTGCGCACTGTTCTCGATCTGAAGGGGTTATCCATCAAGGAGGCTTCTGAGGTTGTAGGAATTCCCTACAGAACCCTACAGAACTATCTTCTGGATGAGCGCGAACCTAACGCGAAAGCAATGGGTGCGATGCGCACCTATTTGGGTATAAACGTCGATTGGTTGCTAACCGGCGAGGGAACAATGTTTCGCGGTGTTGCGGCGCCTGGGACGAGTGCAAACGCTGAAAATTTGCAGGAAGAGGCCATGCTTGAGCTGTTTCGCTCGCTCGGAGAGGCAGGACGCCGAGAGTTACAAACCGTTGCGGAGGAGAAAAAACGGCTCATGGACATCGAGCGACGACTCAAGGAATTGACCGAAACGCTTGCTGATACTAATCGGCCAGCCTAATCTGTTCCCATTAAGAACAGATCATGAAGAAAAGGAACTTCGATGGCTGCCGAAAAGGACTCACTGCGTTTGCTGTCTTTCTCCTACCGTGATAGCAAGGGTAATGTGACTGAGCGTGAGCTCACTCACTGGAAGGAAACCTCCGTCTATATCCAGGGGCGTGCTGAATCTGACGCCTTTTATCGCACGTTCCGAAAGGATCGGGTGATTGAGTATTTGTGTGGTGCGCAGCATCTTTCTTTCGACCGAGCACCGCCACCCCCTCCGTATTCAAAAACACTGCCTACAGATGTGCAAGGTCAAATTCTTTTCACCGGATTTAAATCTGAAGATCGCATTAATTTAGAAAATCTTGCGGCTGCGAATGGTTTGCGTGTAGTTAAAACGCCAACCAAAAATCTCGCATTTTTATGCGCTGGTTATAATGCTGGTTGGACAAAAATCGAAGCTGCGGTGGGGAAAGGTGCGTTTATTCTAAGTGAAGCGCAGTTGCTCGCAATGTTTCAAACGGGTGAGATATCAGAAGTTAGTTGAGCGGTTATGCATGTTGTAACTGTTGTCGAGTGTCGAATATTTGAAAAACTTGGCTGGTGCGATGTTTTTTTTGATATTGGGGGGGTATGACTATTCAGTTAGATGTGTGGGTCGGCGATTTTATGTGAGCGCTAAGCTCTTGCTTGAGACTGCGACGAGCGGTAGTACATATGGGAAAATGCTGTCTACTATTCGTGCTAAATTTCCAGGTGCAAGTAAGTGTTTAGTTTCTTGGGGACCTGATGAGAAAGCGCTTGGTGTTGACGAAGCTATGGGTATGTTGCAGGAATCTGAAGACGATAGCTTATCGAGTGTGACTCTCCTGATGAAATTCAAAGCGCTGCACAAGCTGCCACGCAAATGTTTCATGTGGCAGCAAACACTTCACATTTCTGGTTGAAGCAATTTACCGGTAGTCTCTTTCCAATTGCTTTGGGCTGCGGAGTCGGCTGGTGGGCGATAGTATACGACTCCGAGCTTAAACAGATGGACTCTTTAAAGGATGTCGTAACAAACGTATTAACGTTTGCATCTGTCCTTGCGGGCTTTATGGTTACATTGATGCTGTTTACTGGCAGAACCAATGGTGCAAAGTTACTTACTGTAGACCAGGCTCCTGCGTACGTTCAAAAAGTCACGTATTTGCTTTTTTCTCAGGCGTTTACGTTAATCATTCATATCGGTTGTATAATTCTTTGCGTGGCATGGCTTTTTATGCTGGGAGTAAAGTCTGCTCCTGAAATAAATTGCTGGCTTCTCGTAGCAGTTTTTGGTGTCGTTTCTCTTTCTTTGTTTCGGACCGTCCTACTACCCTTTCAGATTTATGAAGTTCATCTTTTTGAACTGGAAGCTATGCTTGAAGAAAAGTACAAAGAGTATGAGAAAAGCAAAGAGGACGACGGCGAGTGACATGGCTTTTTCTACGCGGTCGCGTAGGTTGGTCGTTTGGGTTTATAAGTCCGATTCAGAAATCGTCAATGTCTGGGTACATGATTTTACCTAATATCCAAGGCTCAACAATTTGACTGTGAACATTGCGTAGAAAAGAACCCCATTCCTTACGACTATGCGCGTCTGGCCCCAAGACAGTTAGAAGCAAGTATTCATCACGAAAATCGTCGTAGGCGTACAACAACCAAAAATCATTATCGGGATCATTCACCAAGGTGGTGCGATGATACTGGCTGCGAGCGGATGTCCAACGCACTTGCATTTCAGGGGTGCTGGCCAAGTGAATGTGATGCATATCGGACAAATCAAGGGCTTCATCTCTGCCAAAGATGTTCGGCAGCTCTCCGCACACTTTGTAATTATAAAAGTGAGCGGAGTAGTTTTGCCAGTTTCTGATCGTCTCGAACAGTGCTGAAATTTTGACCGACGGCATCCAGGCCTACTTGGAGACTGGGAGCTTGCCCGTGACGACGAAAGCCTCAAAGGCTTTTTGCCCGTCGCGCGCGGCTTGCCGCACATCAAGGTAGGTCAGTTCATCGCTGATTACCTTTTTTCGCGGTTTTTCGGCTTTCTTCGCGGTGGCCATGGCGACCTCCAGAGGATGTGTATTCATGCTGAAAAGCTTATGCGATTAATCATTTTTGAGCAAACCGCTCAGTTGTTTCGGGGTGCATCCGTTGCCACTCACGGCCCACTGCACGCTTTGCGGATTTCTCGGTTACATACAGCCACCGTAGCCGCTTCGGCTTGCTCTGATCACCGGCAGTAACGGCCTTATCCTTCCCGCTCTTCATATCCCGATAATGAGCAATGATCCCGGTGAAATCCCCTGTGGTCTCGTCCGCCAGCCCCTCAACGGTGTCCTCCGGCAATTTGCTCTCCAGATCCAGGCTCATGGTGTAGCCGTTGTCGGCGCCCAGGCTGTGTCGCACGTTCCCGCCGTACCAAATGATCTCGTCAATTTCAGCCTTCACGCCCTGTAGGGTGTAAGTCAGCTCAGGAATCAGATCAGGCCTGCCTTTTGCGAGCGTATAGCTCAAGGTGGCAGTCCCTCGCTGCAATCGGTTGAACTCCGCACGTGCGGCACGCAAGGCTGATTGGTGGTCGCTGTAGGTGTGGCGCAGGTCTTTCAGGTTATCTCCACCCCCGGCGACGGCCTCCTGTTTTTTCGCGCTGTTTACATCGTAGAAGTAGGCGCGCACGCCGTCGTAGCTGTCCCGCTCGGCGTGCAGGTAGCTGTGCTGATCGCCGTCGACGCGGGTCAAAGTGATGTGGGGCAGGGCCAATCCACTGGCCGACTTGCCGCCGCCTGCCGGCATACACAGCAGGCAGCCCGCTTTGACGGTGGTTACTGCGTCGAATTCTTCGCCCAGACGAGTGATCAGGTTGGCGTCCGATTCGTTGGCCTGGTCGAGCTGCAGGATGGGCAGTTCCCCTAAAGCGGCGGAAATCGAGGTTGTCAGGCCGTTGCCGGTGGCGATGTCACTTAAGACTTTACTAAGTGTGGTGTCGCTCCAGCTGCGTTCGCGCTTCACCTTCAGCCCTTTGCGCAGATCCGCCGACCGTGCGCGAATGCTCAGCACGTCCGGGGCGCCGCTGTGCTCCGTTTCGTCGACGGTGTACGTGCCTTTGTCGACCAGGCCGGTATCGCTCCAGCCGAGCCAGAGCCGCAGCACTGCGCCCCTGGACGGAATGCTGAGCAGCCCGTCGTGGTCGCTGAGGGTGATGCTGAGTTGATCGGCTTCTATCCCACGGTTATCGGTCAGGTCCAGGTTCATCAGCCGCGGATTGACCAGGTGCGCGATATCGACGCCGTCGACCGTGAGTCGATAAGCCGGCACTGAGTACACCGTATCGCGGCGATATTGTTCCAGCGGTGCGGTCAGGTACCCGGTTACCCGGGCAGTGGCGTCATCAATCACAGCAAGCCCCGCAGGATGTTGAGCCCGGTGCTGATGCTGGAACCGAGTAAGTCGATGCGGCCATCATCGATGCGCTTGAGGGCCAGGTTGAATTCGATCCGGCGGGCGGCGCCGTCAGCAAAGAACAGGCTCCGGGTTTCAGTCAGGTTTTCGATCACCCACAGCCCGCACAAGCGGCCGGTACCTTCGACCATGGGCCAAGCCTTGCCTGTATCGGCCATCAGGCGCAGTGCGTCGAGGCTCAGAGTCGTGCCGGCCAGCTCGGGCAGGATGATGCCGGGGAGGGTGATCGCATCTTCTCCGCGTCCGAGGAACTGGCGGGCAGGTTGGGCGCCAATACGATTGCTGCTGGGGTGGCGCCAATCAGTTTGGCGCTGCATCTCCTGGTACGCGGCGGTGTGCAGGCTGAAGACGAACATGCCGAGGGCGAGCATCATGTGAGTTTTACTCCCGGTCTTTCAGACGGCTGCGGCTGCGGGCTGACTTTTCGCTTTCGATGCGCGTCAGCTCGAAGCGCACGGCTCGTGCGATGGCTTGAGCATCCATCCCGGGTGTGGGGTGGATATTGATTTCGTACTTGTCGTGGCTGTCGTAGGTGGACGCTGCAGGCCGGCTGACGGGGGCGCGGTTGTCGATCGATAACGCGGCGGCGCTGTTTGCTCCCATCGCCATTGTGGGTAGCGCGATGCTGCCCAGTGCGATGGCGCTGGCTGCGGTGATCTGTTTGCTGATTCGCGACATGGCGTTTAGCGGGCCTGCTTCGCCACCGCGCAAGCCTTGTGTCAGGCCGTCCATGGTGAAGCCGCCCAGCTCGGCGAACACGCGTGAGGGGCTGTGAATGCCGAGCTTCTCCTTGAACCAACCGATGGTTGAGTCGCCGATTGAGGTGATGGCGCCTTTGATTTGGCCCAAGCCGGCGAACAGTCCGTTGACCAGGCCGTTGACGATCATGTTGCCGAACTCTGTGAAGCGGTTCGGCAGGTCGATGCCCAGGTAACCCAGCACGCCCGCAAATGCCTGGTAGATCAGGCCGAGGGGGCTGAAGTTGGCCAGCACGGTCAATATGCCGCCGACGCCACCGCTGAAGCCCGCTTTTATCTCGGCCCATGCGTCGGTGAAGTAGGTCTTAACGGCGTCCCAGTTGCTGTAGATGAGGTAAGCCGCCGTCGCAATCGCGGTGATGGCGAGGCCGATGGGGTTGAGCATCAGAGCGCGTCCAATCATCAGCAGGGCCTTGCCAACGAAGGGCAGGACGATCTTGCCGAGCTTCCACAGCAGGCCTATGAGACTGGGGAGTTGAACGCCCATTCTGGCGAACATGAAACGCAGGGCCACGAATGGGAGCATTACGCTTGCCACTGTGACGAGCAGCCCGCCTATCGCCATGGTCAACCCGGCAATGATTGCGGCGGCTTTGATAAGCCCTCCAGCGAGTGCGGGGTTTTCCTTGATCCACAGACCAACGCTGCGAACGACATCGGTAATACTTCGGATGAACTCCCTGAGCGGCCCCTCGTTGACGTCGGTGATGCCGATGCCGACTTCCTCCCAGGCACTGCGTAAACCTTTCAAGTCGCCGTCAATATTGTCGGCGCGGGTACGTGCCATTTTGGCGTTTTCACCTTGGGCGTTTTGTAGCTCACTCAACAGTGCTTTCAGGGCGCCAGTACCTTGTTTATCGATTAGCTCTGCCATGCCTGAACCCGCTTCGGCTCCAAAAATATTTCTCAGGTGAGCGGTGCGCTGGGTGTTGCCCATTTTGTCGGTGGCGTTGGCGACGTCTTGGAGGATGCTGGGCATGTCCCTAAGGTTGCCGTTCGAATCACTGACCTGTAGTCCAAGCTCAGCGATAGAGTTTTGTGCTTCTCTGGCTGGAGCAGCCAGACGGTTGAGCATGGCGCGCATAGTGGTGCCAGCCTGGCTGCCTTGTATGCCGATATTACCCAGCAAACCCGCCATCGTTGCTGTCTGCTCAAGAGTCAGCCCCAAGCTTTCGGCCGAGCCCATGTACTTCATTGTTTCGCCCAGCATTGCGAGGTTGATGTTGGCGCGGGCCGAGGCGGCGGAAAGTACATCGGTAACGCGAGTGATGTTGCCGCCAACTTCGGGATCGATCTTGAAGGCGCTGCTGATGTTTGAGGCAATGTCCGCCGTTCGTGCCAGATCCACTCCGTTGGCAAGGGCTAGATCAAGTATGTCTTGCATAGAGGCGTTGATGGCCTGCGGCGAGAAGCCTGCACGCGCGAGGAACGTTTGCCCTGCGCCAACCTGCGTGGCACTGAACGCAGTCGATCCGCCGAGTTCACGGGCTTGCTGCTTGAGCGCTGTGAAGCGGTCGTCGTCTTTTCCCAGGCGTGTTACCGCTTGCAGCTCGCTCATTTGGGCGCCGTACTCGATGCCTGGTGCCAGCAGCCTTGCTCCGGCATAGAGCGCAGCACCACCACCCGCTAAAGCCCCGGCACCTCTGGATGCCATATTTCCGGCAAGTTGTTTTTGCTTGTCATACGTGGCGCGGGCATTGGCGAGTGCGTTTCTGTGTTTGCCTATGGCAACCAACCGATCTTTCTGGGTATTGAGCGCTCGGTTGGCCGCGTCCACTTTCGTCTTCAAGCTGGCTTCGTGTTCACCGAGTTTGCCGGTGGCAATACCGGCCTCTCTCAGTTTGGCCATGTGAGGGGTTAGCCCCTTTCGCTGTTCCTGCAATTTGGTGGTCAAATCGCGCACAGCTTCATGGGCTTTGCGAAAGTCATTCTTGAATTTGCCAGATGCGGCGTCTCCGCTTGTTTGCATGGCAGTTTTCATCAAGCGCAGTTGCTCCTGCGCTTTGTTCAGTTTGTCGGAGGTAGCCCCTATCGCGCCTTGCTGCTTTTTGAACGAGGCGATATTTGATTGCTGGTCCTTTAGCAGCTTGAGTTGATCGCGAGCGGCCTTCAGTGCTTTTGCCGTGTCGGAGCTGCCATCGGTAATACGCCTCAGCGGCTTGCTGGCCTTATCAATGGCGTTCAGCAGTACCTGAATTTTTAGATCAATTGCCATCGCTGGTACTCCGCACCCTGGCACGCTCGCGCCAGTCCATCAGCTCCTGCAGGCCCAGCTGATCCATATCGGCCGGCGCCCAGTGAAAGACCACGGCCAAGTCGGCCATGGCATCTTCTACGCAACGAGGGAGGCGTCCGTCTTCGTCTGCTTCTGTAGCAAAAAACCGACGATCCTGGTGCCGATGGCGAGCAGGTCGGCCGGGTTCATGCCTGCGGCTTCAGTGGCGGTGAGCGCCGGTGAGCTGATGCGCGGTAGCACCTTGATGAGGCTGCCGACATCGAGGTTCAGCAACTCGGCCAGGTGAATGCCGCGCAGCTCGCCGGCATTGGGTTTGCGCAGCGTGATGCTGTCGACTGCCTGGGTGCCGCGCTTGATCGGGGTGTCGAGGGCGACTACGTTTTCGTTGACGACGATTTCATCGGTGGTGGCATCGACGTTGGGTTCGTTGGTGCGCATGGTGTGCTCCTGGTTAATGGCTGTGGGTGATGTTCAGGGTCAGATGCCGAGGGCGATACGCTGTTTTTCAAGCATGTCGACGCCGTTGATTTTTTCGATGAAATTGAGCAAGTCGATCTCGATGATGTCCTCGCCGTCGACCGTCAATTTGTAGTAGCTGCAGGTGGTGGTCATGGCGTGTTCGGTGTCTTCGCCGGCCTGGCCGTCGCCCATTTCGATGGTTTCGTGGCGGCCGCGAACGACGATCTCGACGTTGCTCATTTCTTCGGTGTCGTCCTGCTGGAAAGCGCCGGTAAAACGCAGCAGCACGCCTGATGCCTTGACCATGCCGAACTGGCGCAGCGAGATCAGATCCAGGCCACCGGTCTTCCACTCCAGCTGGATACCGTCATCGGAGATGCCCAGGTCAGCCTTGACTGGCCCGTTCATGCCGCCGCCGCGATAGCTTTCCATCTTGCGACCGAGGGTGGGCAGGGTGACGGTTTTGGAGACGCCCAGATAACTGTGGCCGTCGTTGAAGAGGTTCATGTTCTTGAGTTTGCGAGGCAGGGCCATGGCGGTGTTCTCCGGTCGGCTGGCGCAGTGTGACCCCCGCGAGGGGAGGTCCGGGATTAGCTTTTGATGCGGCTGGCGAAGTCGACCAGGTAGCGGTCGGTGATGCGCTGGCGCAAGGTCAGGTCTTCCAGCGGCGGCACGGGGGTGTAGTCGTAATCGATGAAAAGCTTGCCGGCCTTGAGCGTGGTTTCGTCGTTGGCTTCTTCGTCGAACCAAGCGGCGCCGCCGATCAGGTAGCCGCCCGAAACCATCTCGCGGAATTTGTCGTTGATGCTTTCGAGCATGTCGCGCACCAGCGAGGGGTGCATGGGCCGATCAATGGCCCACATTTGCGCCTCGGCCATGGTGTCGGCCAGTACCTGGGCGGTGCGGGTGTAGTTCTCGAATGCAAACAGTGAATCGTCGCTGCATGTACGGCTGCCCCAGAAGCGGTAACCACCTTCGTTGATCAAGGTGGTGACTTCGTTGCTGTTGAGGTAGTTGGCATCGGTGGCGGGGTTCTGCAAATCCCAGAACACGTCGGCACTGATACCGGTCACGCCATTGACGGCGACGTTGGACAGGGTTTTGTGCCAGCCCACTTCCTGGTCGATCTTGGCGCGCAGCCCGAGCGCCCGCGCCACGGCCGGGGCGGTGACCGTTGCATTGGTGGCGGTGCTCCAGTTCTGGAAGTCTGGCCAGATGACCATGACTTCACGAGCGCCGAAGTTTTCGCGGTAGGCGGTCGCTTCCTCTTTGGTTTGGCAATCCCAGGCGCTGACGTAAGCGAAAGCGCGCAGTTGCTGGGCGATGGCGACCAGTGCGGTGGCTACCGGCTGGCTGTCGAGGCCTGGTACGCCGAGGATTCGCGGAGTGACCTTCAAGCGGGCCTTGGCCGCGAGCAGGGCCTTCATGCCGGTGTATTTGCCGGCAGCGGTGGTGGTGCCGATCAGGTTGCTGGTGGTTTCTGCGTCATCGGCGCCTTTGGCAACACGCACTACCACGGTGATCGGTTTGGTCTGATCGGCGATCGCCTGCAAGCTGGCGGCGAGGGTGCCTTGCTTACCGGCCTTGCCGATAGCGGTTTGCACGTTGGTGATCAGGACCGGAGTGTCCAGCGGGAACATCGTGGCGTCCGCGTCTTCGGCGGTACACACCATGCCGATGACAGCGGTGGAAACGGTGCGGATTGGGCGAGTGCCTTCGTTGATTTCGAGGACTCGCACGCCGTGATGATATTCGTCGGCCATAAGGGGATGCCTGCGCAGTGTTTGGAATGACAGTGCACAGGCTGCCGCGCGCGCGCCGCTTGGGCGAGCGCGTGGGCTTGTAGGGGAGGGTGCTACAGGGACAGTTGACGGGGCTGCTATTGGATCTGCTCAGCCACCCAAGGCGGCGCCACCGGCCGGCGTCCTGAATCAGGGAAGTCGGGTGATAGAGGCCAGTCCCGCAGAGTCTGGACATAACTCAACAGCTCTGCTGACTGTTCAGCGGTAAGCGTTGTTGGCCTTGCAGAGTCGACTTCGTCGCGGTGCCGCTCTCGCAGCCATCGAACGCTTTCGATTTTGCCGTCTCGCCACAGCCGTTCAGCCGCCGTCAGTTCATCGGGCGTTAGCGGTGGTGGATCGATCAACATGGGCAGCCCTTCGTGATCGTGGCTGCGCACCTTGCCCGGTTCAGGGTTGGCGATGACTTCCAGGTAGCGTTCCTCAGTGATCGGGACGACATCCCCTGGCGTATCCCCGTGAATGGCTTGGAGGTATGTGCTGCCTGTGGACGGGCTATAGAGTCGTTGCATATGAAGCTCCTTAATGGCCTACGGCGATCCAGTCGATGCCGAGTACACCGGGGCTGCCGATGATCGACGAATACCAGGTGTAACCCGTTCGCGTGGGAGCGCCGGATCCGGCGAGTACCCCGATCATGGACGGGTTAGCAGAGCGGCCTGTGCCCAAGACATGCCAGCAAGCGTTAGGGAAGGCGAGCGGGAACGTCGTCGACCCAACCCCACCCGCATTGGTCAACGTGACACCCCACATGAGGGTGAAACCAAATAGCCACGACGGGAAGACGATGTAGCCGTTGGTGGTAAAGCTGCAGGCGAAGCCGGCTCGCATCTTCGCGGGCGTAACGATGACATTGTCCATAGCACCGGCATTCACCTCGGCCTGGGTGCCGATACGAAGCACGCCATGCAGTGCCTCGGTCGCCATCGCAGCGGCTGAACGAAGCACCTGAAATACCCTGAGCGACGTCATGATCTTAGTGTCGTCGGTGCCAGACTCGGCTTCGACCTGCGTAGCCTGGGCGGCCCTCAATTTTTTCGGCGTGACAATGACAGTGTCATCCGTACCGGTGGTGACCTGTTCTTGTGTGGCAATTTTTGCCCAGCCCAATACATTTTCCGTGGCTTGGACGACCACTTTGGCAATGGCTTGGAAGACCCGTACAGGTGTCATGAGCTTGCTTTCGTCGGTACCGGCTTCCGCTTCGGCCTGCGTAGCCTGGGCAGCTCTCAACTTTTTGGGCGTGACGATGGTGGAATCGTCCGTGCCGGCACTGATGTGCGCCTGGGTGGCAATTTTTGCCCAGCCTGATGCTTTTTCTGTCGCCTGCTTTACCACCTTAGCGATGGCTTGAAATACGCGCAGCGGAGTCATGATCTTGCTGTTTTCACTACCCGCTTCAGCCTCGGCCTGGCTCGCGCGCTTAGTCAGACTGTCGACGTAGGCGCGTGTTGCCAGCACCACGCTGGGGTCGATCTTCAACTCAATGTTGCTGGAGTTGCTGACGATCATGTTCATACGCACGACCTGCGTGCGGCCAGAGCCCTGGTTGAGTAACGGTTTAAACGAGGGTGCGCAGTTGGCGATGGCGATCATGTCGCCGTCTGAATCGTACAAGCTGATTTCGCGGATCCACCAGCCGCCGACGTTTTCCGGAATCACCTGTTCCGCGACGATGATTGCTGCATTCTCCGGGTCGACTTTGAGCAGGTTCAGCGGTGCGCGGCGCCGTTCGTTGATGAGCTTGGTCTGAGTGGCGTCCGGCATGGGGTCGGTGCCGTTGGCATCGCCGACGCCCATCTCGGTTATTTTCCAGGGAATGCCCAAGGCATCAGCATTTGCCTGTTTGGCGACGCCGATGTTGGTGAGAATCGCGAAAAACTGAGAGTTCTGGTCGATCATGAGCGTACGTCCATGGTGTCTATGGTGTGGTCGCGACCTCCACGGCCAATCACGCCGCTGACTTCGATGTCGCGTTGGGCGGGTGGGTAGACGCTGATTTCGTCGCCTTCATATAGGGCTGCGGCGAGGTACAGTTGGCCACCGGTTTCCAGATGGATTGCCAAGCCGGTGAGGTGGCGACTACGAGGTTTGGCGTCATCGATAAGGAAGGTCAGTTCCTGGTACATCTCGTCGGTGATGCCGGTGTCCAGTACGCCGACCTTGACCGCGAAAGTCCCGGGCACGCCCTCAGGGATGGTCTCGTGCCACTCAATGACCTCGATCAGGTAGCCGAGCGGCTCGACGACGCGGCGCAGGGCACCGATGGTGCCTTTGCGGGAGTGGATGTAGTACGCAGAGCGAATGGCCGCGCGTTTGGTGGCTTCGGTCCAGTCGCTGCTCCAGCGGTCCACGGAAAACGACCACGCCAGGTACGGCAGCATCTCGACCGGGCATTGCGATGGGTTCCAGAGCTGCCGCAGCGGAATGGGCGTGCGCTGGATCTGCGCCAGCGCTTGGGCCGCCAAACGCTCCAATTGGGTGGCGTTGCGCGGAAGAAGCGAAATGCTGTCCGTCATTCAACCCCCTGAAGCACTGAGATACCGGTGCAGTAGGGGGCTTGGTACGGCGTTGCACTGATGTCCTTCCAGTCTTCCAATTCGACTTTACGCACGCCTTCAACGTGCAAAGCGGCGTGGATGGCGGATCTGGACACCTCCATGGCCAGGCGTCGACGCTGACGCACCAGCGCGAGCAAGCGTTTCTCGGCAGCAGCAAGGATCGGCTCAGACTCCGGGCCGCTGGTTTTCAGGAACAGTCTGGCTTTGACCTGGTACGCAATGACCGCGGCACTCTGCACGGTCAAACGGTCGGCCAACGGTCGGCGGTCGTCGTCGCTGAGGTAGGTACTGACAATGCTGAGCAATTCAGGGGATGCAGTGCCGTCGCCCAGCAGCGCCTGAACCGTCACGACCACCACCGCTGGCGAGGGGCTTTCAGCCGTGGCGTCGGCGACGCGCCCATCGGCTGCTCGCGCGTGGAAGATGTAACTGTTACGCGGCCCCGCAGTGCTCAGGCCTTCCCAGGCCATTTGTGCCCGTTCGCGCAAGCTGTCGTCGCTCTCCAGAACTTCGGGAATCGGCGGCACGGCGCTCGGATTGCCTTTCTGTACCACCAGGCGGCGGACGTTGTAGTTCGCGGTCAGGTTCTCCAGGTCGGCGCCTTTGGCCAGGGCCAGCATGTTGGCAACCGAGGCCTCGTTGACGCGCTGGCGCCAGAGGGTTTCGCGGTAGGCGTTTTCCTCGAGCAGCTTGGTCAGCGGTTCGGATTCCAGCGCCAGACGGGCGGCAATTTCCGCTTGCTGTTCCGGGGGCCAGAGGCTGATGGCGTAGGCTTTGCGCTCTGCGAGGATGACCTCGTAGTCGATCTGCTCGACGATTTGCGGCGCGGGCAGTTGGCCGAGGTCGATAGGGACGAAGGTGTTCATGCGTTGGCTCCCAGCTGCAGGGGCACGCGCAGGTTTTGCACTTCGTTGGAATCGACCAGGGCCGCTTCCAGGTCTATTTCAATCTTGCCTTCCAGGGTGATGCCGCTGAACTGGACGCGGCTCAGGGTGATGCGCGGTTCCCAGCGCATCAGCGCCATTGCGGTGGCCGCGTAGAGGCGCAGGCGGGTGGCGTCGTTGAAGGGTTGATCGACGAGTTCTGGGATCAGCGAGCCGTAGTCGCGGCGCATGACACGGGTGCCGATGCGGGTTTCCAGGATGTCGGAGCTCGACTGGATGATGTGGTCAAGCTCGCTGATGGTGCCACCGGTTTCTCTGTTCATACGGGGACGGGCTCCCCTGACTGTTCCAGCCCGGACTTCACGCCGCTATGTGGGTGTTTGACCAGGCTGATGCCTGCAGCGATGACGTCTTCGGATACGGTGACCTTGCCGGTGACGTTCTGGTTGCCGGTTTGGGTGTAGTCGCCTTCATGGGTGATCGGGCCGACGATGTGGAGGCCGCTTTGGCTGATGATCTGCGTTGTGCCCGCTTCGGGGAGAACGGCGCGCAGGTGGTGGGCGATGCTGTCGTACTCGATGACGGCGCCGTCGCGGTAGGTTCGGCGTTGGAGGCCGGGGCGGTCGCCGTTGGCGGGGTGGTTGGTGCTGAAGATGCCGGTCAGGGCGATGCCGTTGGCGAGCTGGCCTGATGGGCTGAGGAGTACGACCTGTTCATTCTCTGTGGGCGGGTCCCAGGTCTGGTCTTCGCCTGCTCGGATGGCAATCCATGGCAGCCAGGCGGTGAGTAGGTCTCCGGTTTTCACGCGTACACGCGGGGGTGTCATCTGGACTTGGGCGATGGTGCCGAAGCGGATGAGGTTTTCGATCATGCGGGAGAGGGTGGCTATGTCGTTCATGGCGCCAATGTTGGCGCCTTGTGGAATGGGAGTGCAGCTCGGCTGTATTGTAGGAGCGATTTCTACAAATCGTTCTCGCCCTACACCCGAGTTAAACTCAGTTCATCGAAAAGCGGGTCTAACGAGTTAGAGCAACAACAATAGCGATGACAGCTATCAGTGCAGATACTAACGAGGTAGCGATAATATAGTTGAATTTTTCATTGAGCTTGTTTGAGCTATTTATTAGTTGGTCGATATGCTTAGTGTTATCAATCACAAGTGTTTTTTCACTCGGCACTTCTTGATTGTCACTTGAGGTCTTATCGGCGTGAACGGCGATGATGCTGCCTCCTGCACCCGAGCAGGCTAATAAAATTACCTGCCCAAAAATGTTGAAGTGATCAATTGCGTCCGCAGGCATAAGACATTCGTCTACAAATATATAGAAAAACTTTGGATAAATTAGTTGGTATAGAACACCAAAGCCGATTAGAAAGGCGCGTTGTAATACTATGTCTAGTTTTAGATCCAAAAAAATTATAAATGACACGAATGAACTGCTGAGCGCCGCGTATGTGGCTAGTACGGGATGGTCGTAAACGCCAGCAAAAGGAACTCCTATAAACATTATGCAAAGTGCAATTGTTAGTAGGATTGCGATTCTGATATTAACGCTTAGCTTCATTTTTAAGCATTCCTTGGCGGAAAAATTCAATTGAATCATAAGGATATCATCTGTAGGGAGCGTGTAGCTTACTCAGAGAGGCGATTTAGGATTTCACCTCGTATCATGTCTAGTTCGCCATGGGTGAACCCCAGCAGCTCTCTGCGCTTATATCGCACATCCGGTGCGCCGCGTTCCGCCTGATCATTCAAGCCGTACTGATGCACCCGTGCGATGCGGGCGATGCGTCCCGTGAAGCCAGCGCTGATGCCGTCATTGTTGCTTCGGGCTTTCAGATGAGTCGCAGTGCGTAGCTTCTGAAACATCGTCACCTTTTGCTTAACTCGGCCCTTCTTACTTCGCAGGTTCCGTCGCTTCCTCGGTGTGTATCTGCTGCCATCTGGATTGCGCTGCTCCCCAATCCGTTGTTGCTGACTTCGCCGCAGCTGCTGCGCGATGGTTTTGGCCAGCGAGTTGCGCGCTGCTGGGTCAATCCGCTGCAACAAAACGCCTGCCCACGCTTCCAAGGCTTGCAGTTGATCACTCATGGCCAGGGCGCTGCGGATGCGGGCTGGCCAATGCCATGCTGTCAGCGGGCAATGGTGCCTGCCATTCGGCGACCAGCACGCCGTTCGCGAACACCTGGATCGGCCCTTCAATAGCTTCGTAGGGCGTGTACTGGGGCTCGGCCGCATGTTTCACGGAGTGGGTGCCGTCATCCTGCATCTTCACCAACACCCGCTCAGTCAGAGGCAACGTCAGGCTCATGTCCACCTTGCTGCTGTCGATGATGTCCGCTTCGAACTTGATCCCATCGGCGGATTTATCGAGGTTGGTCATTAACTCCGATTGATTGACCTGCAACCAGCCCAACAGCGGCAGCATGATGCTGTCGGGGTGGCCGGCGAAGTCGGTCAGGATGATTTGCAGGTCGTAGGCGTATTCGAACGACAGGCTTGCTGCCGCCGTGCAGCGGACTTTGCCGTTGTCGATGAAGATCAGCAGCCGGTCCGGGTCGTGCTTGAGTTCCGGGACGGAGGCCAGCAGGTGGGCGCGCAGGCTATCGGGCTTGTTCATTTTGCACCTGGTGTTGATAGACCATGTCGACCTGGGCAGCGCAGTCGGCCCATGCGGCTTCGGCGCGGTCCTGGTCAGTGAGCAGGGCGCCGTTGTGGGTTGGGTTGGTCGCCGGCAGCCGGCACGGCACCACGGCTGGACAGCCAGTGACGATAAGCGTCGGCGCCGGTGAGGGCGGGGCGCTCGCGCAGCCGGCGAGCAGCATCAGGCAAAGGCTGGTCAGCCCAAGCGCGCAGTTGGGAGTTTTCACGTTTGAGTTCCTCGATGGTTTGTTCCCGCTTCGCCAGCCCGTGGCGCAGCAAATCCTGCTGGGTGCGCAGGTTCGCCTGCGCGTCGCGCTCTTGTTGCAACGTCGAGCGCAGGGCGTTGGCCGTGGACAAATTGCGATCGGAATCTTCACGGGCCGTCTTGCCGTTCTGCTCAGCCAGTTCAGTGTTTTTATTGGCTACGGTAATCCGCTGTTCCTGGCCCCAGATCAGCAGTGCCAGAGCGCCCAATAGAGCGAAGCCAAACAAGGCTTGGCGAAGGGTGCTCATGCGCGGTACCAGCCGAGTTTGTTCATGGCGCCGACGTCCAGCTGCTGCACCGGGCCGCGAATGATGATGACCTTGCACCCTGGCATCAGGTATTGGAGCGCTTCACTCAGCAGCTCCATGCCTTGCGGCTCGGTGTCTTCCGGGACCACGAGCAGATCGCCGTACTGAACATTTAGCCTTTGCACTTTTTCGAGGTCGATCATGCGGCCACCGCCTGACCACAGTCGCAGTCTGCGTGCCGTTCGAAGGCACGCTGCAGTTTGATGTCGTAGAGATTTCGCTTGTAGTCGGGACCGTTGTAGAGCTTGGCGAAGACGGTCCATTTGCGGGCCTTCAACGCTTTGTACAGCGCCGGGTCGGTTTCGATGAAGCGGACAAAGGCGTCGAACTGGATCGACTCGCTGGTACTTACGGCCGCGACAAAGTCATGCACGCTGGCGTAACCCAGGCGCTGCCAATGAAAGCCCATGATTTGAAACGCGCCCCATGAGGCCGATTCCAGCGCGGCGGTGTCATCGATCAGACGGGCGCTGCTCAGGCGCTGATGTTCGACCGTACCGCCGGCATATCCACCGGGTTTCGGGTTGACCAGGGCAGGGTTGGTGGCGGCGAGCTGATCGGCGTGGCGCTGGAGCTCGGACGGGTCATCTGCGTCATGTCGGGGGGCTTTGAGTTGGCGGTACATGACGTGCCGTTCGAACAGGATCACTGGCTTGCCGTTGTCGAGAAATCCCTTACCCACGGATTCCACTTCATTGACCGCGTACACGCTGGCTAAGGGCACGTCGAGACGTTTGGCTGCATTCACCAGGTCAACGTTTTTCAGCAGCTTCGAACAATCGCCACCCGCCAGACTGAGCTGGGTTTTGCTGCCGGCGACACCGTCAACCACCAGGCCGACTTTCAGCTGATAAGCGCGGACGGCGTTTTCGGTTGCGTCACCGTAGGCGCCATCCACGCGCAGGTTGGCACCGTGGCTTTTGAGGTTTTTTTGCATGCTGCGCACCGCTTGCGAGCGGTCGCCATGTCGGAGTGTGGTCATAGTTGTTCTACCTTGCGGGTGAAAAACTTGCGTGCCGCCGCGCGGGTGCCCTCGACGCCTAGCAGACCGATGACGCCGCCGAAGAATGGCGCGGTGGACGCGGGGATGCCGAGTAATGACAAACCATGGCTGGCGGCAAGTGCCAAAGCACCGCAAAGCGGCGCCTCAACCACGATGCGACGTAAGGTGCCGCCGCCGTAAATGATCCGAAGGGTGGCGACGATGAGTGCCAGGAGACCGGCGTACAGTGCCGGCCAGTTCTGTTCGAGCCAGGTGACGAACCAGGCCCAGGTGTCAGGACGTTCAGGCATGCGCTTCATTCCATTGTCCGTGGGTGGAGGGTTTGAAGGCTTTGTCGGTCAGTCCCATAGGTTCACCATTTGCCGTTCCGGCGCTGTGCGCTGGGCATCTGGCATCGTGACGACGAGGCCTTGCGGGAGGGTGGGGCCGTAGTCGGCCAGGCCGGGATTGGCTTTGAGGACGTCTTCAGTCACCCCGGCCGTTCGGCCGTAGTGACGCCAGCACAAGGCGTCGACGGTGTCGTGCTGATTGGCGCGGACGGTAACGGCCATCAGATCAACTCCACCGTGGTGCGCCCCAACCCAAGGAAGTCACGCACGGCCCAGCGTTGATCGCGGCGCAGTTCATCAATGCTCGGGGTGAGGTCGTCGGCGTTCTGGTTGCCGCTGTTGGTGGTGTCGAAGGAGCGGTAGCGCTCGCAGATTTCTGCGCCGGTTGCGGTGTAGATGGCCCGCAGGTACAGGTGGACGTTTTCCGATACGTCTTTGACTTTGTCCGCCGGCACTTCAGCAAGGGTCGCGTAGCCTGCTGCCTGCTGGGTCTCGCGCCACGCTTTGAACTCACGGTTGATGGTGATGGCAGCTGCAATGGTGGCGGTTTCTAGCCTGATTGCCGTGACGCTGGAGTCGAGCCGTAGCGTGCCGCGCACGTCTTCCAGATCAATGGAGGGCCAGAAGGGGTCGGTGTTGATATGGCCGCTGGGCGAGGTGCCGCCCGCTACGAATCCGCTCATGAAACGGTGCTCTGTAATAGACGCCGGTGGTCGAGGCTTCACGTTCAGGAGGAGTGGCCTGACGATCGGCCCCGAGCCGGCGGGTGCGTGGGGACGCTCGGTTAACTGCTTGTGGCAGCGAGTTTGTTGAGCAGGCGTTCGGCCCGTTCCAGATCCTTCTTGCCGCCGCAGGCGTCGTGCAGTGCGATCGCTTTTTTCAGGAGATCGATGCCGGCTTGCGGCTGGCCGGTTCGGCCCGGTAGCTCTTCGGTGATGCCTTCCAATGTGGCGCGGCCCATGGCGAGAAAGAGCTTGGCGCGGGCCTGATCGGGCATGTCTTCGGCATCGGTCAGTTCGGCGGTTCGGTGCAGAATTTCGAGGTCGAAAGGCTCGTTGATCTTCTGCGCCTTGAAGGCAGCAGTGGCGACTTCTTCCGCCACCAGGCAGCCCAAGGTGCGAGCAAAACGGTCGGGCATGACCATCTTGTGTTCCAGCACGTACTCGGCGATGTCCAGACCTCCGGCGAAGTCGCCGGCATCGAAACGCCAGACCATGACGGTGGTCATGACTTCGTCCTGGGCGCCTTGGCCTGCTGCCAATACGCCTTGCACGTAAGGCACGTACTCGGGCAGTAACTGGCGTTTGAGTTCGGCTTTGCCTTGGTTCGACTGCACCTGTTTCAGGCGCAGACGGTCCTGCAGCAGTTGGTTGAGCTGATGCTCATAGGCGGTAGCGCCGGCCATGGTCTGAGTAGGGGCGGTCGCTGCCGCCTCGATGGCGGCAGTGACACGTTGGAAGTGGCGGTGGCAGGGGTTGGTCATGATTGCCGTCCTCAGCTCAGGGTGATGTTTTCGGCCATGGCCGCGCAGCCCAGGTCTTCGATCACATAGCTTTCATTGACCGATTCAAAGTTCTCGATGCGGTCGCGTTTCGCGTTGTCGACGACGGTGCGACGGCGGGTGCCTTCCTGCCAATAGATCGACAGGTTGTCCATGCGGGTGACCAACAAGCCGTTGGCAGGGAAGTGCGGGACGCGGACTGCCGGCAGGTTGCCGAGACGCTTTTGGCTGGTGACGATATCGGCCGCGAGCATTTCGGTGGGCGCCTGGTTTTTGTTGATGATCGGGAAGTACTTGTCAGCCAGCAGTTGGCGACCGCAGATCACCACCAGTTCGGTGTCCTCCTGATACCAGGGCTCGATGAGCTCGTTGACCATGCTGACGACCAGGGCGTCGATGTTTTCGAAATCCTTACCCTCTCCGATTTCAATCTTGCCGCTGCCTTCTTTCACTTCAGCCATGACGCGGGCTTCGTTTTCCACGCGCATTTTTTGCAGCCAACCGATGTTCACGTCCTGCAACAGGGGATGGGTAGCGGGGTTTGAGGTCGCGGCGCGGCTGATGCCGTTCCAGCCGATCATGATGCGGTTGAGTGCCTGCGCCTTGATGATGGCGTCGCGGATTCGGGCTTGGAAGTCTTTGAACTTCGCCCACTGATCGAGCTTCTGGTAACGCAGGCCTGTGTCGAAGTTGGTCTGGGTGCAGATATACCCGCGGTTGTCCAAGCCGCTCGGATCACGCGGTTCACGGTCCTTGACCGTGGTGTCGGTGGTGCTCGCGATGGTTCCGTCGATACCGATGCCGATCTTCTCGCCCGTCTGTTCCGAGACGCCGTAGAGGTTGATGGCGCTGAGGAACGAGCTGGATTCCTGAATGCGGGTCTCCAGTGTTTGGGCAACACTCGGCGCGGCGGTGAATTTGGTGGTGACATCGGTGACGCCGTGCAATTGAGCCAGCTGGTGCAGGTAGGCGTTGAACAGAACTCGGGTGTCGTTGCGCATAGGGATCGTCCTTCGTTACTCGGGGCTGGGGTGGGCTGACTGTTAGCAGTCGGTCACGACCTGGTTGTCGCCACCGGATACCGGAGGGCGTTCTTTCTGGCGGTGGTCTTGGGTGGTGGAAAGTTTGGTTTTCAGTTCTTTCAGATCGGTGCTGACCTGGTCGAGCTGAGTCTTCAGCCCGGCTGAAAATCGCTTCTCGGCGGCGAGTTGGTCGGGCAGGTCTTTGACGTGCTCGGCGATGGTTTCGACGGCTTGGCCCATTTGGGCGAACTCGCTGTCGTCCTTGTCCTGCTTGCCTTTGAGCAGGGTCTGGACCTTGCTGAAGAGTTGGGCGCCTAGGCTGGGCTTCTCTTCGAACTCTTCAAATTTCAGTTCGGTCTCGACGGCTTCGGTGAACATCGAGGTCGCTGAGTAATGACGGTCTTTGAACGGGCTGGCATCGGGCTTCTGGGCGGAGAACGCTAGGACGTCGGTGCCGAGGCTGGCAGGGGAGTCGGTCACCGCCAGGCCGACGATGTAGGCCTCACCGGTGTCGGCGAAGCTGTCGTCGATCTCAATGGAGGTGTAGATCTTCTGCTTGGCTTTGTTCATGGCGACCAGGTCGGCGGTGGGCTCGACCTGGGCGAACAGCGCGAGCTTCTTCTGGCCGTGGATGTCGATTTCTTCGGTCTTGACCGCGAGCACATCGCCGTAGGCTTTGAACGGACTTTCCGGCAAAAGGCTGCGGTAGTGCTCCAGCCAGATACGGGCGCCATAGGTGGCCGGGTTGAAATTCTTGGCGGCTTGTTCCAGCCAGGCGCGTTTGATGGTGCGTTTGTCTGAGGTGGCGCCCTCGACGGCGACGCGGAACCAGTTGCTGCGAAATTTCTTCATGCCGTAAATCCTCGGTGCGTGGGCGCCTGCCGTGACGTGAGCAGTGCGTTGCAATGAGGGCATGGTCGTGACGCGCGCGAGTTGCGGCAACGAGGCGGGACTGTAGCGAGGGACGCTACAAGGGGCGGCGCTATTGAGTCGCGGGTATGAGCGGCAGCATCGCGGCCATGAATGCCACCGAACTGCTGCCTATCGATCCCCGCCGACAATCCAAGTTTCTGTACTGGATGGGGTGGCGCATCTGCGAGATCGCAGAGGCTACTGGCGAAAAAGAAAAAACGCTACACAGCTGGAAATCCCGGGATGAGTGGGATCGGGCGAACAACGTCGAGCGTATAGGCGGGGCGCTGGAAGCGCGTCTGGTGCAACTGATCCTCAAGGAAGGCAAGAGCAGCGGCGACTTCAAGGAGATAGATCTGCTGCACCGGCAGCTGGAGCGGCAGGCGCGCATTCAACGGTTTCAGGGTGGCGGTACCGAGACCGACCTCAATCCGAACCTGGCCAAGCGCAACGAAGGGCCGAAGAAGAAAAGCCCGAAGAACGACATCAGCGAAGAACAAATCGAGCTGCTGCGCGAGGCCTTCATCGATGGATGTTTCGATTATCAGAAGGACTGGTACCGGGCGGGCAATCAGCGGACTCGGGTCATCCTCAAGAGCCGGCAGATCGGGGCGACTTATTACTTCGCGCGAGAGGCGTTTATCGATGCGTTAGAGACGGGACGTAACCAGATTTTCCTGTCGGCTTCGAAAAACCAGGCGTACCTGTTTCGTGGCTATATCCAGGCCTTTGCCCGGGAAGTAATTGGCGTTGAGCTGACTGGCGATCCCATTGTGCTCCCCAACGGCGCCGAACTGTTCTTCCTTGGGACCAATGCGCGCACCGCCCAGGGCTATCACGGCAATTTCTACTTCGACGAATTCTTCTGGACCTTCAAGTTTGAAGAGCTGAACAAGGTCGCCTCGGGCATGGCGATGCACAAGAAATGGCGCAAGACCTACTTCTCGACGCCTTCCAGCATGGCGCACGAAGCCTATACGTTCTGGACCGGGGAGCGGTTCAACAAGGGTAAGCCGGCAGCGCAGCACACCAAGGTCGACGTAAGCCACGGATCGCTTCAGCAGGGGCGGCTCTGTGAGGATCGGTTGTGGCGGCAGATCGTCAACATCCTGGATGCGGAGCAGGGCGGCTGTGATCTTTTTGACGTCGATGAGCTGCGGCGCGAGTACAGCCCCGAGGCGTTCGCCAACTTGCTGATGTGCGACTTTGTTGACGACGGGGCAAGCATTTTCCCGTTGGCGTTGTTGCAGTCCTGCATGGTCGATAGCTGGGTTGAATGGGCTGAGGACTACAAGCCGTTTGCGATGCGGCCGTTTGGCGATCGGCAGGTATGGATTGGCTACGATCCAGCCGAGACCGGGGATTGCTCGGGTCTGGTAGTGGTCGCGCCGCCGCTGGTCCCGGGCGGCAAGTTTCGCGTGCTCGAGCGGCACCAATTTCGGGGGATGGACTTTGCTGCCCAGGCTGCGTTTATCAAAAGCGTTTGCGACCGCTACTGGGTGACGTACATCGGGATTGATGTCACTGGACTGGGGAGTGGCGTGGCGCAGCTGGTGCGCCAGTTTTTCCCGGCGGTGACCACGTTCAGCTATTCGCCTGAAGTGAAAACACGCCTGGTACTGAAGGCCTACGACGTGATCCATAAGGGGCGGCTGGAGTTCGACGCCGGGTGGACCGACATGGCGCAGTCGCTGATGGCGATTCGCAAGACGATGACTGCGGGTGGGCGGCAGTACACCTATACCGCAGGACGTAACGACAACACCGGTCACGCCGATCTGGCGTGGGCGCTCTTTCATGCATTGCACAACGAACCGCTTGAGGGGCAGACGGCTGCCAATACTGGGCGGATGGAGATTTATTGATGACTGAACAACACGCCAATCAGGCCTTGGTGCCCGCAGCCACCGATGCACCGCCAGTTAGCCAGGGCACGCGGGTGTTCAGTTTTGGTGATCCCTCGCCTGTGTTGGGTGGGCGGCAGGTATTCGATTACCTGGAGTGTTGGTTTAACGGCCGATGGTATGAGCCGCCGCTTTCGCTGGATGGTCTGGCGCGTTCGGTGGGGGCGAGTGTGCACTTGCACTCGGGACTGATGTTCAAGCGCAACTTACTAAGCAAGACTTTCATTCCGCACCCGATGTTGTCCCGCGCTGCGTTTGAACAGTTTGCCCTGGACTGGTTGTGCCTAGGCAATGGCTACCTGGAATGCCGCCGTTCGGTGTTGGGCAGCGCTATGCAGCTTGTGCCGCCATTGGCGAAGTACATGCGAGCCGGACCAGATGGCATGTTTTATCAGGTGCAGGGCTTCAAAAATGAGCATGCATTCGAACCAGGTAGCATTTTCCACCTGCGTGAGGCGGATCTGCATCAGGAAATCTACGGGCTGCCGGAGTGGATCAGCGCATTGCAATCAGCCTTGCTCAATGAGGCCGCAACCCTGTTCCGGCGCAAGTACTACGAGAACGGTAGTCATGCCGGCTTCATTTTGTACATGACCGACGCTGCGCAGACCGAGACTGATATCGACGCACTGCGCAAGGCGCTCAAGGATTCGAAAGGGCCAGGAAATTTTCGCAACTTGTTTGTGTACTCGCCGACCGGGAAGAAAGACGGAATTCAGCTAATTCCGGTCAGTGAAGTGGCGGCAAAGGACGAGTTCAACTCGATCAAGAATCAGACACGCGATGACGTACTGGCCAGCTTGCGGATTCCGCCCCAATTAATGGGCATCGTGCCGCAGAACGCAGGCGGATTTGGATCGATCAGAGAGGCGGCGCAGATCTATGCGGCGAATGAGCTGGAGCCAATTCAGACGCGGATGTTGCAGCTGAATGATTGGGTGGGAGAGGAAGTAATCCGGTTTAAACCCTACGAAATCGTCGGGGAGGTATCAAGCCCTTCTCCGCAGTGAACGAGACGGCGAGCCGGTGCGTCGACACCAATTCGACCTTGAATCACTCGAACACGCCGATTGCTACCAGACGGTGGTGGACTGGGCGCCCAGTCTAGGGGCGTGGGAAACACGACCAGCAAAAAGGCCCCCGCGTTCTTTGTAAGTGGGGGCTTTTTTACATAAGTGGTGTCACTGGAAGTTCTTGCCCCATCTGGCGTTTAATGTAAACTCAAATGAGTAAATAATCATTTATATCAATCCGGCGCAGATCTAGAGGCTCCAATGACCCATATCGACATAACCATCACCCACCACCGCGTGGAACATTCTGACGGTGACCTTCCGCCATTCTGGCTACTGTATTTCACACTCAATGGTACGGAACATCGCGTACAGCTAGACGGGCATCTGCTGCTGGATCGCACCACTAACGATGGCATCCGCCAGGATTTCAGCGATGAAGCCGAAGCCGCCCTGGAAGCGGCGATTGCCGAGTATGTCGGTGAGCATGAAGCCGAGCTGTCGTTCGACGAGCACAACGAGCAAGAGCTCGCCCAGTTGCTGGCCCGACTCCAGCAACACAGCAATCAGGACTATACCCTGCACAAACTGCCGGGGGATCAAGGTTACGAGTTGCGCCTGCCGATCCATGGCACTCGGCATCAAGTAGCCGTCTATGCCAGTGTGGCTTATGCTTACCGGGGCTTGCAGCAGATTATTCAAGACACTGCGCCAGTGCTCAAACGGCTGAACGCGAACATTCCGCTGGCCTTGCACACTCGCTTCAAAGTCGTCTGCGCACAGCGCAATTTGCCGATGGGCGATGCCTTGATCGAAATGATCCGCGACTGGTGTGAGCCGGTTTGATCTATTTGGGCGCTCGTCAGTTTCCGATGTTTGGTGGAGGGGGTACCTGCCGCCATCGATTGGCCAAACCGTTCCCATACCAGTTGTATATAACAGCCGCAAAAAAGCCCACTCTGGTGGGCTTTTTTCGTGCGGCGCATTTAACGGATGTCCCGTTACTCGTTATGGCTAGTCAAAGAAACCGGCCCCCTCATCGGCAGGCTTGCCGAGCACATAGATCGGCCCTACTTCCTTTTCGCCTGCCAGATGTCGGGTTCCGCTGACCACAGCCACAATCACCCAGCCGTCGGCCAAATAGCGGTTGGTATCATCCTCGCTGAACGATTCATAGATTTCGCTGACATTTGTATTCGACATCGTGACTCCTTGGGTTTTGTAGGCAGTACCGACACGGCACGGCCGGGGTTCCTTTCTTGTTGGTTCCGCTCAACGCGCGGCGGCTTCGCGGGCGGCGCGGTTGTTCGCCTGGGCAATCCACTCCCGGGTGGCCCAGCGCCATCCGCTTTTGGGATCGCTCAGCAGTTGCAGGCCTGACAGCTTGGCATCCGGCTTGTTGAACTGGGCCACCCGTGCGCGCACGTACGGCGCCGTGAAATCGTATTCGATCCAGCCGCCCAGGTCAGGCCGGTCGCTTGCTCTAGCGATCGTTCAGTCGACATCTAAACGGTTTCCTTTCCTTGAAATGGGCAGATTGTAGACAGGTTCGGAAAGATTTTTCCGGTTAGGGGTAAAACTTTTCCGGTACGGGGATTTTTGTTTAGGCCGTGCCGGGTAGGGATTCGCCGATATCGGCCAGTGCCGGTTCGCCCTTTCCGCAGGTTGCTGCCAACTAGCCGAGGACGGGCTCTTGCCCTGGCGCGCGCCGTCGTCCCCCCACCACGCCTGCGGGCTAAATAGGGCGCTTTTTCTGCACGCCCCGCAGGTGCTGTCGCGCGCGCCTGGCTGGGCCTGCTCTAGCATTAATGAGGGTGAAAAAGACTGCGAATCCCTGCGAGGGTAGCCCGTTTTGGAGATGGTGACTGGGGCGCAGTCTGGGGCAATTCTGAGAGGCGGCTCGGGAAAAGGGTTAGTTTTTAGAAAGGGGGAGGGAGGTGTCCTTGAGACCCCGTATTTACTGGGGTTGAGTGCTAACTTTGGAGGGTTAGTTATGGTTAGGTTCAAGGTTATCCGATCGTAAGGCTTTGATCTATAA
>NZ_JZRI01000158.1:0-59272 GCF_000952175.1 Pseudomonas sp. ES3-33
GGGCAGCAGGGGGCCGCGCTGTTCGACAGCCTGCTGGTGTTCGAGAACTTCCCGGTAGCGGCAGCGCTCAAGCAAGGTGCTCCGGCCGGGTTGTCGTTCAGCAACTTGCACAACCACGAACGCACCCACTATCCATTGACCCTGGGCATCGAGCTGGGCGACGGCCTGAGCCTGGATTTCAGCTACGACTCGGCGCGCTTCAGTGCGGCGCACATTGTTCAGCTGGCCGCCAATCTGCAGCATCTGCTGGTGCAGTTTGCAGCGTTGCCGGATGCGCCGCTGGGCGCGCTGCAGCTGCTCGACGAGGTCGAAACCCGTGCGGCGATCGCGGCCAATCGATCATCTGCCGTCGAGTTATCCGCAACACTTTTCGCCCACCAGCAGATCGCTGCCCAGGCTGCGGCCAATCCCGACGCGCTGGCGTTGCAGGTTGACGGTCAGTCCTTGAGCTACGGCGAGTTGAATGCCCAGGCCAACGACCTGGCCCAGCGCCTGCTCGCCAACGGTGCCGGCCCAGGTACCCGTGTCGGCCTGGCGCTGCACCGTGGCCCGCAACTGATCGTCAGCCTGCTCGCCGTGCTGAAAACCGGCGCGGCCTACGTGCCACTGGACCCCCAATACCCCGTCGAACGCCTGACGTACATGATCGAAGACAGCCGCCTCGACCAACTGCTCTGCGAACCCGGCCTGCTGCAAAACATCAAAAACATCCCGCGCCTGACCCTGAACAAAACCACCACCACTGCGGCTGCAGGAGCAGAGCCGGTAGGACCAAACCCTGTAGGAGCAAAGCTTGCTCGCGAAAGCGCCCTCCCAGACGCCGCAAACCTGGCCTACATCATCTACACCTCCGGCTCCACCGGCCAACCCAAAGGCGTAGCCATCACCCACGCCGCCCTCCGCGAGTTCTGCCAGACCGCTGCCGACTATTCGGGCCTGTCAGCATCAGACCGCGTGCTGCAGTTCGCCACCTTCAGCTTCGATGGCTTCGTCGAGCAGTGCTTCCCGGCGCTGTGCGTGGGCGCCGCGTTGATCATGCGCGGTGATGAGCTGTGGGACGCCGGGCGCCTGGCCGCCGAAATCGTCCGGCAGGGCGTGACCGTGGCCGACTTGCCGGCTGCGTACTGGTACCTGCTGGCCCGGGAATGCGCCAGCGGCGTCATCCGCAATCTCGGTGCTCTGCGCCAGGTGCACGTGGGCGGCGAAGCCATGTCGGTGGAAGGCCTGCGCCTGTGGCATCAAGCCGGGCTGGCTCAGGTGCGACTGCTCAACACCTACGGCCCTACCGAAGCGACCGTGGTATCGAGCATCCATGACTGCCGCCTGGAAGATGCCAGCGACGTGTCTGGCATCCCCATCGGTCGCGCCATCGCCGGCCGGGCGCTGTATGTGCTCGACAGTGCCGGGCACCTGCTGCCCGATGGCGGCGTGGGTGAACTGTTTATCGGCGCCCAGGCCAGCCTGGCGCAAAGCTATTTCGACCGCCCGGCGCTGACCGCCGAGCGTTTCCTGCCGGACCCGTTCGCCCGCGAACCCGGCGCCCGCCTGTACCGCAGCGGCGACCTGGCGCGCTGCAACGCTGCCGGCAACCTGGAGTACGTCGGGCGCATCGACCATCAAGTAAAGATTCGCGGCATGCGCATCGAGATGGGCGAAATCGAAGCCTGCCTGCAAGCCCGGGATGAGGTGCGCGAAGCGGCCGTCATCGCCCAGGACGGCACGCGACTGGTGGCGTACATCGTGGCCAGCGCCGAGGTCGATTCTGCGGTTGATTACCTGAAGACACTCAAAGCGGCCTTGCGCCAGTCGTTGCCGGACTACATGGTGCCCACTGAGCTGATTCTGCTGCCGGGACTGCCGCTGAACACCAACGGCAAACTTGACCGCAAAGCGCTGCCACGGGTCGAAGCCGGCGATGCGCAACGCCCATTCATAGCGCCTGGCGAAGGGTTGCAAGCGCTGTTGGCGCTGATCTGGCAGGACGTGCTGCAGGTCGAGCGCGTAGCTCGCGACGACAACTTCTTCGAACTGGGCGGGCACTCGTTGCTGGTGCTGCAGGTCATCTCCCGTGTGCGTCAGCAGTGGCGGCTCGAACTGTCGGTGAGCAGCCTGTTCAGTGCCGCGAACCTGGCACAGTTCGCCCAACGAGTGGCGCGGGCGCAGGCCAGCGTCCAACCCGTCCTGCAGCAGGCACCGCTCGATCAGCCGCCGGTGCTGTCATACGCCCAGCAGCGTCAATGGATCCTGTGGCAGCTGGCCCCCCAGAGCCCGGCCTACAACATTCCCGCCGCGCTGCGCCTGAGGGGCGCACTGAACCGCGACGTCCTGCGCGAAGCCTTCGCCCATTTACAAGCCCGTCACCAGACCCTGCGCACCACCTTCACACAGGACGGCCAGTTGGCGCGTCCGGTGCTGCACGATGACCTGGCGTTGTGCCTGGAGCATCGCACAATCGATTCGTTGTCGGTCGACAAGGCGGTGGCTGAGGAAATTTCCCGTCCCTTCGACCTGCGCAACGGCCCGCTGTGGCGCGTACTGCTGCTGCAATTGAACACCGACGAACACGTGCTGGTGCTGACCGTGCACCACATTGCCGCTGATGGCTGGTCGATGCAGGTCATGGTCGATGAGTTCAGCGCACTGTATCAGGCGGCCGCCTGCGGTAGCGAAGCCGGCCTGGCTGAGCTGGCGGTGCACTACAGCGACTACGCCCGTTGGCAGCGCGACTGGCTGGACGCGGGCGAGGGCGCACGACAACTGACCTGGTGGCGCGAGCAACTGGCTGGCAGCCAGGCGCCGCTGGAGTTGCCAAGCGAGCTGAGCCGGCCGGCACGCCGCAGCGAGCGCGGTGCCAGTTTGATGCTGAACGTGGATCGCGACTTGCTGGCCGGTTTGCGCCAATGCGCCCAGGACCAACAGGTGACGCTGTTCATGTTGCTGCTGGCGAGCTTCCAGACGTTGCTGCATCGCCAGAGCGGGCAGTCGAGCATCAGCGTGGGAGTGCCGAGCGCCGGCCGTTCGCGTCTTGAGACCGAAGGCCTGATCGGCTTCTTCATCAACACTCAAGTGCTGCGCGCCGAGATCGACGGGCAGCAGCCATTTAGTGGCTTGTTGCAACAGGTCAAGCAGACGGCATTGGCTGCCCAGGCCCATCAGGACCTGCCGTTCGAGCAACTGGTCGATGCCTTGCAGCCGGATCGCAGCCTCAATCACAGCCCGCTGTTCCAGGTGCTGTACAACCATCAGCAGCAACTGGGCGCGAGCGTCGAACGCACGGTGGCCGGCCTGCAGGTCGAGCGTCTGCACTGGTCGCAGCTCACCACGCAATTCGACCTGGTGCTCGATACCCAGGAGCATGGCGAGGAACTCGATGCCAGCCTGACTTACGCCACCGATCTGTACGACCAGGCGTCGATGCAGCGACTCGCCGAGCAATGGCTGAACCTGTTGCGTGCCGTGGTCGCGGACCCGCAGCAACGCGTCGCCGAAATGCCGCTTATTGGCCAGTCACAGCGCGACGAACTGGTGCAGCACTGGAATCCGGCGTTCCAGGCACAGCCGCTGTCGCCCACCTTGCATCAGCTGTTCGAAGCACAGGCCCAGCTGGCCCCGAACGCCGTGGCGCTGGTCTGTGAAAGCGAACAACTGACCTACGCCGCGCTCAACGCCCAGGCCAACCGCCTGGCGCACCACCTGCGCAAGCAAGGCGTGGGCCCCGAGGTGCGGGTCGGTATTGCGACCGAGCGGGCGATGCCACTGGTGATCGGCTTACTGGCGATTCTCAAGGCCGGTGGCGCCTATGTGCCGCTCGATCCGCAGTACCCGGCCGAGCGTCTGAGCTACATGATCGAAGACAGCGGCATCCGGTTGCTGCTCACGCAACAACACCTCGTCAAAGGCTTGCCAGCCCGGGATGGCGTGCGAGTCCTAAGCCTCGAATCACTGCAACTGGAGGGTTTCAGCAACGCTAACCTGCCGCCACTGGCGGCACCCGACAACCTCGCCTACGTGATCTACACCTCCGGTTCCACGGGGCGGCCAAAGGGCGCTTTGCTCAGCCATGGCAACGTCGGCCGGCTGCTCACGGCCACCGCTGGCGAGTTCAACTTCGGCCCGCACGATGTGTGGACCCTGTTCCATTCCTACGCGTTCGACTTCTCGGTATGGGAACTGTTTGGTTCACTGTGCATGGGTGGGCGCCTGGTGATAGTGCCGTATGACATCAGCCGCGATCCGCAGCAATTGCACCGCTTGCTGTGCGACGAAGGCGTGACTGTGTTGAACCAGACCCCCACGGCGTTCCGCCAGTTGCTGCCGATCGCCTGCGCCAGCCCGCGCACCCTGGCGCTACGTCAGGTGATTTTCGGCGGTGAAGCGCTGGAAGTCGCGAGCCTGCGCCCCTGGCTCGAACGGTTCGGCGACCAGCGGCCGAGCCTGGTGAATATGTACGGCATCACCGAAACCACGGTACACGTGACCTGCCGCGCCATCCGCCTGGCCGACCTCGAAGGCAAGGCGCAAAGTCCGATCGGCCTGCCGCTTCGCGATCTGCGCTGGTACCTGCTCGACAGCCAGTTGCACCCGGTACCGGTGGGCGTGGCGGGCGAGCTGTATATCGCCGGTCCTGGCCTGGCGCGGGGTTATCACGGCCGCTTCGGCCTGACCGCCGAGCGCTTCGTGCCAAGCCCGTTCGACGCGTCACAGCGTCTGTATCGCAGTGGCGACCTCGCCCGCCAGCGCGCCGACGGCAGCATTGATTACCTGGGGCGGATCGACCAGCAAGTGAAGATCCGCGGGTTTCGCATCGAACTGGGCGAGATCGAGGCTGCATTGCTGGCCCTGCCAGGCGTGCGCCACGCGGTGCTGAGTGTGCACGCCGGTGAGGGCGGCCCGCAGCTGTGTGCCTACGTGGTGCCTGCGCAAACCCCACTCGACCCGATCGCCTGGCGCGATCAACTGCGCGCCGCGCTCAAGGTCGGCCTGCCGGACTACATGGTACCCAGTCACTGGCTGCTGCTGGACGCCTTGCCGCTGACCGGCAACGGCAAGCTCGATCGCCAGGCCCTGCCGCTGCCGGATGCCGAGGATTGGCAACGACCGTTCGAAGCCCCTGAAGGTGAGCTCGAACAGCAACTGGCGGCGATCTGGGCCGAGGTGCTGGGCGTGGCGCAGATCGGTCGGCGCGACAACTTCTTCGAATCGGGTGGGCATTCGCTGCTCGCCGCCCAGGCCAGCGCCCGGGTGGAACTGGACCTGGGCATCGAGCTGCCGCTGCGTGCGCTGTTCGAGTCCACCGACCTTCAGGCTTATGCCGCCATGGCCGGGCAACACGCCCCGGCTGACAACGATGCACGCCTGGATGCGCTTGAGTCGCTTCTGGACGAGATGGAGATCAACTGATGGAACACACCACTGCCCAGCGTATCGCCAGCCGCTTCGCCGGCCTGCCAGCCGCCAAGCGCCGCGAGTTTCTGAGCCGCATGCAGGAGCAGGGCGTGAGCTTTGGCCAGCTGCCGATTCCGCCTGCCCTTGAGGCGCGAACAAGCTTCGAACTGTCCTACGCGCAGCAGCGTCAATGGTTTCTCTGGCAGCTTGATCCGCACAGTTCGGCGTACAACATTCCAGCGGCGCTGCGCTTGTACGGGCCGCTGAATGTCGCGGCGTTGCAGCAGAGTTTTGACGTGCTGCTGCAGCGGCATCAAAGTTTGCGCAGCCGTTTCGTCGAGGACGACGGGAAGGTGCTGCAGACGCTGGCGCCGTGCACCTCACTGCCGATCGAGCGTATCGACCTGCGCGGCGAGCCCGAGTCCCTGCGCCTCGATCTTGCAATGCACAGCGTCGAGCAGGAAATCGCCCGGCCGTTCGATCTGCAACAGGGGCCGTTGTTGCGGGTCAGCCTGTTGCAGCTCGACGCCGAAGACCACGTACTGCTGCTGACCCTGCACCACATCGTCACCGATGGCTGGTCGATGGGCGTGCTGGTTGAAGAGTTTTCCCGGCTTTACGCCGCGCTTTGCCAGGGCCAGGAAGCTGTGCTTGAAGCCTTGCCGATCCAGTATTCAGACTATGCGCTGTGGCAACGTCGCTGGATGGAAGCGGGTGAGCTGGAGCGCCAACTCAACTGGTGGCGTGACACATTAGGCAGCGAGCAGCCGCTACTCGAATTGCCGACGGATCGTCCACGTCCTGCGCAACCGAGCCAACGCGGTGCACGGTTGGACTTCGCCCTCGATGCCACCTTGGCCAGCGGCCTGATGACCCTGGCCAGACAGCACGGCGTGACTCCCTTCATGCTATTGCTGGCGAGTTTCCAGGCGCTGCTTTATCGCTATAGCGGCCAGTCGGACCTGCGGGTCGGGGTGCCGATTGCCCACCGCAATCGCGCGGAAACCCGTGGCCTGATCGGCTTCTTCGTCAACACCCAGGTGATGCGCGCCGAGCTCGATGGACGTCAGCCGTTCATCCAGTTGCTCGACCAGACTCGCGCCGCAGCGCTGGATGCCCAAGACTATCAGGACCTGCCATTCGAGCGACTGGTGCAAGCGCTGCAGGGCGAACGCAGCCTCAGCCACAGCCCGTTGTTCCAGGTCATGTTCAATCACCAGCAAGCCAAGCCGGCTGGCGCCAGCGGTGTACTTGCTGGCCTGCGCGTCGAGCCACTGCATGCCACCGCGCACACCACCCAGTTCGACCTGCAACTGGACACCCAGGAACAGGGCGACCTGCTGTTTGCCAGCCTGACCTATGCCACCGATCTGTTCGACGCCGAACGCATCGAGCACTTTGCGCATCACTGGCGCAACCTGTTGGCCGGTGTGGTGGCCAACCCACAATGCCCGCTTGCCGAGTTGCCATTGCTGGACGCCGACGAGCGTCTGCGCATTCTCGACGACCTCAACCACACCGCTCAGGCCTATCCGGGCGAAGTCTGCGTGCAGCGGCATTTCGAGCAACGCGTGGTTGAAAACGGCGAGGCCACGGCGTTGGTGTTCCAGGGCCAGTCCCTGAGTTACGCCGAGCTGAACCAGCGCGCCAACCGCCTGGCCCATCACCTGCGCGCCCAGGGCGTCGGTCCGGAAGTGCTGGTGGGAATCGCCTGCGACCGTTCGTTCGAGATGGTCATCGGCCTGCTGGCGATTCTCAAGGCTGGCGGCGCCTATGTGCCGCTGGACCCTGAATACCCGCTTGATCGCCTCAGCTACATGATCGAAGACAGTGGCATCGCCTTGCTGCTGACTGAGGAACATTTGCTGGAACAACTGCCGACCCCGGACAGCGTGCGCACCCTGTGCCTGCAGGCCGCAGGCGATTGGCTCGGGGAGTTGCCCGGTACCGATCTGCCGAACCTTGCGGTCGCGGAAAACCTCGCCTACGTGATTTACACTTCAGGCTCAACCGGCAAACCCAAGGGCGCGGGCAACCGTCATGTGGCGCTGCACAACCGTCTGCAATGGATGCAGCAAGCCTACGACTTGCAACCGGCGGACCGCGTGTTGCAAAAGACGCCGTTCAGTTTCGACGTGTCGGTGTGGGAGTTTTTCTGGCCGCTGATGAAGGGCGCCACCCTGGTCATCGCCGCCCCCGGCGAACATCGCGATCCGCAAGGCCTGGCCAGGTTGATCGTCGAGCAGGCGATCACCACGCTGCACTTCGTGCCATCGATGCTCGCGGCGTTTATCGGTGCCGACGAAGCGCGGGCCTGCACCTCGTTGCAGCGGATCATCTGCAGCGGCGAAGCGCTGCCGATGGAGCTGCAACGCCAGACCTTGCGCAGCCTGCCGCAAGCCAATCTGTATAACCTGTATGGCCCCACCGAAGCGGCCATCGACGTGACCCACTGGACGTGCGTGGAAGAAGGCCGCGACAGCGTGCCGATCGGCCGGCCGATTGCCAACCTGCGTACCTGTGTCCTGGACAGCGAACTGCAGCCCTTGCCCCTGGGCGCCGTGGGCGAGTTGTACCTGGGCGGGGTCGGCCTGGCGCGGGGTTATCACCGTCGAGGTGCGCTGACCGCCGAACGTTTTGTGGTCGACCCGTTCGGCAGCGGCGAGCGCCTGTACCGCACTGGCGACCTGGCACGCTATCGCACCGATGGCGCCATCGAGTATTGCGGGCGCATCGACCATCAAGTGAAAATTCGCGGCCTGCGCATCGAGCTGGGCGAAATCGAGGCGCGCCTGCAAGAACATGCCCAGGTGCAGGAAGCCGTGGTGCTGGCCGTCGATGGCCCGGGCGGCAAGCAACTGGTGGCCTACATCGTGCCCCGGGAACGCGCCCTGATCAGCGCCAATGCCGCGCAACAAGGTGCCTGGCGCGAAGCGCTCAAGGCCCATCTGCTCACCAGCCTGCCGGACTACATGGTGCCCGCGCAGACCGTAATGATCGAGCAAATGCCCTTGAGCCCCAACGGCAAACTCGAGCGCAAACGCCTGCCGGCGCCAACCGCGCAGGTCACCCAGCGCGCCTTCGAAGCGCCGCGCAGCGAGCACGAACAGGTGCTGGCGCAGATCTGGCAGGAGGTGCTGGGCGTTGAGCAGGTCGGCCGCCAGGACAATTTCTTCGAGCTGGGTGGCGACTCGATCATTTCGATCCAGGTGGTCAGCCGTGCCCGTCGCGCCGGCTTGAGCCTGCAACCGCGGGATTTGTTCCAGCAGCAAACCCTCCAGGCGCTGGCCGCCGTGGTCAAGGAACAGGCCGCTCCGCTGGCCCAGCAAGGACCGGTGTACGGCCTGCAAAAACTCACTCCCATCCAGCGCTGGTTCTTCGACGAGCCAATCGCGCAACGCGCGCACTGGAACCAGGCCCTCTTGCTGACCCCCCGCGAGCCCCTCGAACTGCCGCGCCTGCAGGCCGCGCTGCAGCGCTTGCTCAAGCAACACGACGCCCTGCGCTTGCGCTTCAGCCAGCAGGTCCCGCGTGTGAGCGACGCCACAAATCCCTGTGGGAGCGAGCCTGCTCGCGATGGCGGTGGGGCAGGCGACCTCCATGTTGCCGGTGCTGAGCTCATCGCGAGCAGGCTCGCTGCCACAGAGTGGTCTGCGCGCTATGTTGGCGCGGACAGCGCCGATGTCGTCGACATGCTCTGGACCGCGCGCGTGGCCAGCGATGCATCCCTGGAGTCGGTGTGCGATGAAGCCCAGCGCAGCCTCAGCCTGCAAGACGGCCCGCTGCTGCGAGTCGCATTGATCGCACAGGCGGATGGCACCCAGCGCCTGCTGCTGGTCATTCACCATCTGGCGGTGGACGGCGTGTCGTGGCGGGTGTTGCTGGAGGACTTGCAAGCGGCTTATCAAGGCCAGGAGCTACCGGCGAAGACCAGCTCCTTCCAGGCCTGGGCTGATCAGCTCGACACCTACGCACGTTCCAAAGCGGCTGCCAGCGAGCTGGACTGGTGGCAGGCGCAACTCAGCCTCGGCAACGATTTGCTGCCAGCCGCCAACCCGCAGGCCAGCCAGGCCGGGCATCTGCGCCAGGGCGTCAGCATCGGCCTGGACCGCGAGCACACTCGCCAGCTGCTGCAGCTGGCACCGGCGACTTACCGCACCCAGGTCAACGACCTGCTGCTGACCGCACTGGCCCGCACCCTCAGTCGCTGGACCGGTCACCCCTCGGCGCTGATCCAGCTCGAAGGCCATGGCCGCGAAGAGCTGTTCGACGACATCGACCTGACCCGCACCGTGGGCTGGTTCTCCAGCCTGTTCCCGGTGTGCCTGACCCCAACCCCCGACCTGCCGGGTTCGATCAAGGCCATCAAGCAGCAGTTGCGCGAAATTCCCGGCAAAGGCATGGGCTACGGCCTGCTGCGCTATATGGGCGATGCCTCGGCACAAGCCGCGCTGGCCGCGTTGCCGCAAGCGCGCGTCACCTTCAACTACCTTGGCCAGTTTGACCAGAGCTTTGCCGAAGACGCACTGTTCACACCGGCTCGTGAATCCAGCGGCGCTGCGCAGGCGGCGGATGCGCCGCTGCCCAATTGGCTGTCGGTGGATGGCCAGGTGTATGGCGGCGAACTGAAACTGGACTGGACCTTCAGTCGCGAATGCTTCGACCTGCACGAAATCGAAACCCTCGCGGCGAATTTCCGTGAAGAGCTGTTAGACCTGATTGACCATTGCCTGAGCGATGGCGCAGGCGGCGTGACCCCGGCGGACTTCCCCCTGGCGCGCTTGAACCAGGCGCAACTCGACGGCCTGCCGGTGCCACCGGCGCAGATCGAGGACCTGTATCCGCTGTCGCCCATGCAGGCCGGCTTGCTGTTCCATAGCCTCTACGAATCCGACAGCGGCGCCTACGTCAACCAGCTCAGCGTCGAAGCCCATGGCCTCGACGCCGAGCGGCTGGGCCGCGCCTGGCAAGCGGTGCTCGACAACCATGGGATCCTGCGCAGCAGCTTCCATTTCCCCGAGGGGTTCGATGCGCCGGTGCAATTGGTCCATCGTCATCTGCAGTTGCCGATGACCTGTCTCGACTGGCGCGGCCGCAATGATCAGGCCGCAGCGCTGGCGCAGCTGCTCGACAGTGAACGCCTGCAGCTCGACGCAACCCGCGCACCTTTGATGCGCCTGACCCTGGTGCGTCTCGACGATGAGCGCCAGCAGCTGATCTACACCCACCATCACCTGTTACTCGATGGCTGGAGTCATTCCCTGCTGTTGAGCGAAGTCCTGCAGCGTTACGCCGGCCAGGACGTGCAGGCGCCGACCGGGCGTTTTGCGGACTACATCGGCTGGCTGCAACGCCAGGATGCCCAGGCCGATGAGTTGTTCTGGCGCGAACAACTGGCCAGCCTCGACAACCCGACCCTGCTGGCGCAAAGCCTGGCCCATGGCAATGGCGGGCAGGGGACCCCGGGCGTGTTCGCAGACCATCACCAGCGCTTCGATGTCACCACCAGCCAGCGCTTCAGCGAGTTCGCCCGACAACAGAAAGTCACCCTTAACACCTTGCTGCAAGGCGCCTGGGCCATCCTGCTGCAACGCTACAGTGGTCAGCGCAGCGTCGCATTCGGCGCCACCGTGGCCGGTCGGCCGGTGGACCTGCCGGGAGCCGAAAGCCAGCTTGGCCTGTTCATCAACACCTTGCCGGTGATCAGCAGCCCCGACTCCGTTGAAAGTGTCGGGCAGTGGCTGGGCCGTTTGCAGGCGCAAAACCTGGAACTGCGCGAGCACGAATTCACCGCCCTGGGCGACATTCAGCGCTGGGCCGGACGCAGCGGTGAACCGCTGTTCGACAGCCTGCTGGTGTTCGAAAACTTCCCGGTGGCCGCCGCGCTGCAACAGGGTGCGCCGGCGGGATTGAGTTTCCTGATTCCCCAGAACCACGAGCGCACCAACTTCCCGCTGACCCTGGCTGCCACCGCCGAGCATCAGCTGAGCATCCATTGGAGCTACCAGTGCAGCCACTTCAGCAGCGCCGCAATTGCCCGCATGAGCGAGCACCTGGCGCGGCTGCTGGCCGCCATGGTCGCTGCGCCGCAAGTCGCCTTGAGTGAGCTGCAGCTGCTGACCGCAGCGGAACGCGGGCAACAGTTAGTCGAGTGGAACCCGGCGTTTACCGTGGTCCAAAACCCGCTGTGCGTGCACCAGCTGATCGAGGCCCAGGCCGACATTCGACCGCACGCCACGGCGCTGATCTTCAACGATCTGGAACTGAGCTTCGACCAGCTCAACCGCCGCGCCAACCAGTTGGCCCATCGCCTGCGCGAGCTGGGCATCGGCCCGGAAGTCCGGGTGGGCCTGGCCATGCAGCGCTCGCCCGCGATGATCATCGGCTTGCTGGCGATCCTCAAGGCTGGCGGCGCCTACGTGCCGCTGGACCCGGCCTACCCGGCAGAGCGCCTGCGTTACCTGATGCAAGACAGCGGCATCGCGCTGCTGATCAGCCAGTCGTGGCTTCGTGAGAAGTTGCCGTCGCCCGAAGGTTTGGCGGTGCTGGACATCGACCACGAACCGCTGGCCCTTATGCCTGAAAGCAACCCGCGCAACCTGACGGGCGGCGAGAACCTCGCCTACCTGATCTACACCTCCGGTTCCACCGGTCGCCCCAAAGGCGTGAGCGTGGCCCATGGCCCGCTGGCCATGCATTGTCTGGCAATCGGCGAGTTGTACGGCATGACCCCGCAGGATCGCGAACTGCAATTTGCCTCCATCAGCTTCGACGGTGCCCACGAGCGCTGGCTGACACCCCTGGTGTTCGGCTCGGCCGTGATGCCCCGGGACGACGAGTTGTGGAGCGTGGAACGCACCTGCGCCGAGATCGAAAAACACCGCATCACCATCGCCTGCTTCACGCCCAGCTACCTGGCGCAGATCGCCGACTTCATGGGCGAAGCGGGCCGTGACTTGCCCATCCGCTCCTACACGCCATGCGGTGAAGGCATGGCCAAGCATGCGTTCGATGAGGTCCAGCAGGTGCTGCAACCCAAGCGCCTGATCAACGGCTACGGGCCAACCGAAACCGTGATCACGCCGCTGATCTGGCTGGCCTATCCGGATACTGAATTCGACTCGGCATTCATGCCGATCGGGCGACCGGTCGGTAACCGCAGTGCCTATATTCTCGACGGCGGCCTGCAGCCATTGCCGGTCGGCGTGGCGGGCGAGTTGTACCTGGGCGGCGAGGGCGTTGCCCGGGGTTACCATCAGCGGCCGGACCTCACCGCCGAGCGTTTCGTGCCGGACCCGTTCGTGCCGGGCGGGCGCTTGTATCGCAGTGGCGACCTGGCGCGGTTCCGGGCCGACGGCGTGGTTGAATACCTCGGCCGTATCGACCAGCAGGTGAAGATTCGCGGGTTCCGCATCGAGCTTGGCGAAATCGAAGCCTGCCTGATGGAACACCCGGCTGTGCGCGAAGCCCTTGTGATCGATCGCGAAGGCCCGGTGAGTCGCCAACTGGTCGGCTACGTGGTGCCCCGGGATCCGTTGGCCGACGAGCAGGATCTGCAGGCAGCGCTGAGCGCGCATCTGCGCAGCCGTCTGCCGGCGCACATGCTGCCGGCGCACCTGATGTGCCTGGCCGCGCTGCCGCTGACACCCAACGGCAAGCTCGACCGCCAGGGCCTGCCGGCGCCACAGGCTTCCCGTCAACACCAGGCGCAGGTGGCCGCATCGACAGCTGCCGAAACCTTGCTGGTGGAGATCTGGCAGGCATTGCTCGGCCTGGACACAGTGGGCGTCACCGAGAACTTCTTTGAGCTGGGCGGCGATTCGATCATCTCGCTGCAGGCGGTCAGCCGTGCCGGGCAGCGTGGGCTGGTGTTCAGTCCCAGGCAGCTGTTCGAACGTCAGACCATTCGCGCCCTCGCGGCGGTGGCTACCCGTCCTCAAGCAGCGTTGGTCGACGCGCCGACAGTCGAGGCGTTTGCCCTGGTGCCGCACATTGATCTTGCGGCCCGGGTCGGTCTGCAAGACTTGTATCCGCTGTCGCCAATGCAACAAGGCATGCTGTTCCACTGCCTCGACTCGCCGGAACTCAACCCCTACGTCAACCAGTTGAGCGTGGCGGTGGAGGGTTTGCAGGTGCCACGCTTCCGTGCCGCCTGGCAGGCGCTGGTCGAGCGCCATGAAGTGCTGCGGGCGGCGTTCCGCTGGCGCGACGGCCTGGCCGATCCGCTGCAGGCGGTATGCGCTGAGGTCGAACTGCCGATCGAAGAGCTCGACTGGCGTGAACGCAGCGATACCGAAAAGGCCCTGGGCGAACTGGCGGCTGCGGAACAGGCCAAGGGCTTCGACCTGAGCTGCCCGCCGTTGATGCGATTCATCCTGGTGCGCCTGGGCGAGGATCGCTACCAGATGATCTGGATCTATCATCACCTGTTGCTCGATGGCTGGAGCGCCTCACGGTTGCTGGGTGAAATGCTGCGCCTGTATCACAACGACAGCCTGGCGCCCCTGACCGGGCGCTACGCTGACTACATCGCCTGGCTGCAACGTCAGGACGGGGCGCAGGCCGAAGGCTTCTGGCGCGAGCGCCTGGCGTTGCTTGAGGAGCCGACCATTCTGGCCAAGGCTTCGGGTGCCGCAGGCTCCGGGCACGGCGTGATGTACAGCAACCTTGACGCCGAAGCGACGCGCAAACTGCACACCTTTGCCAAGCGTCAGCGCGTGACGCTCAATACCTTGGTGCAGGGCGCGTGGCTGCTGTTGCTGCAACGCCACAGCGGTCAGCGCAGCGTCGCGTTCGGCGCCACGGTGGCGGGCCGCCCGACCGGGCTGGCCGGTGCCCAGGACATGCTTGGCCTGTTCATCAACACCTTGCCGGTGATCCAGACCCTCGATCCGCAACAGCCGTTGGGCGAGTGGCTGCGGGACTTGCAGGATTACAACCTGATGGTGCGCGACTACGAGCACACGCCGTTGTCCGACATTCAGCGCTGGGCCGGGCAGGGTGGCCAGGGCTTGTTCGACAGCATCATCGTGTTCGAAAACCACCCGGTGGACCGCGCCTTGAAAGGCGGCGAGGAGGGCGAGCTACGCTTTGCCGAAGTCGGCAGCGGCGGGGTCACCAACTTCCCGATGGACCTGATGGTCAGCGCCAACGAGGAAGGGCTGGAAGTCGAATACCTGTTCCTGCGCGATCGTTTCAGTGACGTTGAAGTTGAGCGGATTCGTGCGCAGCTGGAAGGATTGCTGCGTGCGTTGCCGGAGGACGCTTCGTGCCTGCTCGGCAATATCGGCTTGCCGCAAGCACGCATGAGCCTGCCGCAGGTGTCCGACGACACCGCTGATTTGCTGCAGTCGTTCAATCAACACGCCACAGCGCAGCCGCAGAAAATCGCCTTGATCTGTGAGGATCGACAAGTCAGTTACGCCGAACTTGAGGCGCAGGCCAATGGGCTGGCGCAGCAACTGATCGTTCGCGGTATTGGCCCGGAGACCTTGGTGGCGGTAGCGTTGCCGCGTTCTGAACGCACCATCGTCGCGTTCCTCGCGGTGCTCAAGGCGGGGGCTGCTTACCTGCCTTTGGACCTGGCGTACCCGACCGAACGACTGGCGTACATGTTGAGCGATTCGGCAGCCAGCCTGTTGCTGTGTGACAGCAACCTGGGGGATCGACTGACCTTGGCCGACAGCCCGCCACGTCTGCTGCTGGATCAATTGAGCGTTGCCGACAACGTGGCGTGCCCGGTTTCCCATCCGTTGCCGGGGCACCTGGCGTACCTGATTTACACCTCCGGCTCCACGGGCCAACCGAAAGGCGTGGCCGTGGCGCGCGGACCGATTGCGCGGCATTGCCGCAGCATCGTCGAGCTCTATGAACTGGCACCGCGCAGCCGGGAGTTGCACTTCATGTCGTTCGCCTTCGACGGTGCGCAGGAGCGCTGGCTGAGTGTGATGTTGGCCGGTGGCAGTCTGGTGATTCGCGATGACAATCTGTGGACCCCGGAACAAACCCTGGAAGTGCTGCAGCGTCATGGCGTCACCGTCGCCTGCTTCCCGCCGGCATACCTGCAACAGATGGCCGAAGTCGCCGAACGCCTGGGCAATCCGCCAGCGGTCGAGGTGTACTGCTTCGGCGGCGATGCCGTGCCCGAAGCCAGTTTCGAGCAGGTCAAGCGCGCCTTGCGCCCGCAGCGGCTGGTCAATGGCTATGGCCCGACCGAAACCGTGGTCACGCCTTTGTTGTGGCGTGCCGAGGTCAGCGAAACCTGCGACGCGGCCTATGCGCCGATCGGGCGCGGTGTGGCCGGGCGAGGCCTGTATGTGCTCGACGCCGACCTCAACCCTCTGCCGGTGGGCGTCAGCGGGGAGCTGTACCTGGGCGGTGAATGCCTGGCGCGGGGCTACCACCAGCGCCCGGGCATGAGCGCCGAACGCTTCATTCCCGATCCATTTGCAGCGGGCGGGCGCATGTATCGCACCGGCGACCTGGTGCGCCAGCGCGACTGCGGCTTGATCGACTACCTGGGGCGGCTGGACCAGCAAGTGAAGATCCGCGGTTTCCGCATCGAGCTGGGCGAGATTGAAGCTCGCCTGCGTGAGTGCGCAGGGGTGCAGGATGCAGCCGTGGTGGTGCACGACACGCCAACGGGCAAACAGCTGGTGGGCTACGTGGTGGCGCTCGGCACGGTCGGACTTGATCGGCGCCTGAAATCGCAACTGCAGGCGCAACTGCCGGACTACATGGTGCTCGCACGGATCCTGGTCCTGGAACGCTTCCCGCTGTCGGCCAACGGCAAGCTCTATCGTCGTGCATTGCCGGTGCCGGAGTGGGCCCTGGGCGGTTATCGCGCACCGCGCAATGCTTTGGAGCGCGCGTTGACCGGGATCTGGCAGGAAGTGCTCGGCATGCCGCAGGTGGGTATCGACGACAACTTCTTTGAGCTGGGTGGCGATTCGTTGCAAGTGCTCAAAGTCATCTCGCGGGTGCGCAGCCAACCCGAATTGGGCTTCGAACTGAAACTGCGCGACCTGATGCAAAAACCCTGCATTGCCGAACTCAGTGTTTACCAGCCAGCCGAGCCGGCTACCGCCGCGCCTGACCCGTTGCTGGCACTGAACTCGCGGCTGGCGCACGGGCCGGCGCTGTTCTGCCTGCACGCCGGTTTTGGCACGGTATTCGACTACGAACCGCTCGCGCGACGCCTGGAAGGGCGGCGCACGGTCTACGGCCTGCAATGCCGCATGCTGCTCGATCCGCACTGGCAGGATCAGTCGCTGCTGGCCATGGCCCAGGCCTACACCCAGCGCATTCGTGCCCAACAGGCCAAGGGGCCGTATTACCTGTTGGGCTGGTCGCTGGGTGGTGCGTTGACGCAACTGGTCGCCCACGAGCTGGAACAACAAGGCGAGACCGTCGCGTTCGCCGGCCTGGTCGACAGCTACGTGGCCGGCACCGCCGAAGCGGGGGACTGGCGCGAGGACCTGGGGGATTTCCTGAAGTTTGTCCTCGGTCATTCGTCTGAAGAAGCACAGGCGTTAATGGCGTTGCACGCCGCAGATCTGCCTGAGCATCAGGCCGCCGCCGTCATCGAAGCCGCGCTGCATGGCTCCAATGAACAAGCCGCACTGGGCGCTGGAGAGCTCACGCAAATCTTCAACAGCGGTTCACGCCTCAAGGCATTGGCCCTGGCCCAGCTCCAACTGCCCGCGATCAAAGTCACGGCGCACCGCTGGTGGGTAGCCGGGCGTGACGATGAGCGTCGAGTGTTCGAGGCCCAGGTCGGCCATCACGGTGTGGACCGTCTGCTGGTCGGCGGGCACTACGAGCTGCTACGCGGTGACGAATTGCTCGACGACCTCGAACTGCTATTGGAGTGCACCCTGGCCATCGCCTGACGACACGTGGAGCGCACCCTGGCCTTCGTCTGACAACACGGCCCCCTGTAGGAGCTGCCGCAGGCTGCGATCTTTTGATCTTGATCTTATCGGTGCATCGAACACCGCTAAAAGATCGCAGCCTGCGGCAGCTCCTACGGGGATACCGGTGTTTTCACATTCTGCGTTCCCCACCGATTATTGTGTAAAAGGATCCCCCCATGCCCGTCCTGCCCGAACTCGAAGCCTTCCTTGAACTCGCCGAATTCGGCCGTCTCACCGGCAAAAGCCGCCCCATGCACGACCTCACCCCGGAACAGGCCCGCAGCGATTTCGAAGCCTCCTCAAGCTTCCTCGACACCCCACTGACCCACATCAACTGCGAACACTTCACCCTCCGCGCAAGAGACGGCCACAACCTTCCGGCCCGCCTGTACCGCGACGCCAACCCGGTCGAAGGCTTGCAACCCGTCATCCTGTACTTCCACGGCGGCGGCTACGTCGTCGGCAGCCTCGACTCCCACGACGCCCTGTGCCGGCGCCTCGTTGCCCAAGGCGGCTTCGACCTCCTGACGGTCGATTACCGCCTGGCCCCTGAATGGCAATTCCCAACCCCGATCCAGGACGCCTGCGATGCCGCCAACTGGCTGGCCCGAGAAGGCGCCGCCCAGGGCCTGGACGCCACCCGCGCAGCCTTGGCCGGCGACAGCGTCGGTGCAACCCTGGCCACCGTCCTCTCGATTATCGCGATACAAACCCCCGCAGAACTGCAACTCAAACCCAAGGCCCAGGTACTGGTCTACCCCGTCACCGACGCCACCACCAAACGCCCCTCCCACCGGGATTTCGCCGAAGGCTACCTGCTCGAAACCCCAACACTGGACTGGTTCTACAGCCACTACAGCCGCACCCCCGCCGACCTCGCGGACTGGCGCTGCTCGCCATTACTGGCACAAGACCTGGCAGGACTCGCACCGGCACTGGTCTACCTGGCCGGGCACGATCCGTTGCACGACGAAGGGCTGGCATACGCCGAACGACTGCGCGAGGCGGGGAATGAAATGACGCTGCTGGAACAACCGGGGATGACCCATGACTTCATGCGCATGGGTGGGTTGTTGAGCGAAGTGGAAGGGATTCACGCGCAAGTGGCGGGGTGGGTGCGGGCAAGATTGTGATCTGCAGCGACAACACTCGCGATCCCTCAAACGGGGATTACGATTTTCCGGGCAAGTTTGTGTGGTGCGATGGTGGCGGCAAAATTTCGCATGTCTTGAGGACACAACCCAATAGAGTTTTTTTCTTTAAACAGCGATTGATGCTGTGTGTTTAATCGTGCCCATGATTACTTCCTGCAGGCTACAACGCCTTGCGCCATTGCCTACAGGTACGTCAGAATCCGCCGACTTGTGCGCCTTGGGTGCGGGCTCTATCGTTGCGTGGTCGCTGGAAAACAGCGATCGGGTTTGGTAGCCCTCGTACATATGACGCATAACGTCACCTGATCAAGGTGCTTCTGGCATTTGAAATATGGTGGCCGTGCGCAGGGCGCTTTCGAGCGCGCCGGTTTTGCCATATGTACCGGTCTACCAACCTCCGTATGGCCGCCACCTTCGTTTGGTAGCGAGGGTGAGGGCTCCTTTAGTCACATATGGAGTTTCATCTATGTTCAAGGTAACGCCCAACCCGCCGGACACTGATCCGACAACAGCCCCTGATAATTCCGATTCACCTGGCCCCCACCAAACTGCCGCACCCCGGCCCTCGATCGCCGACATCAAAGCCACCCCGCGCAAACTCTGCACGCTGTTCACCGTCAACCCCGAGCTCGACACCGAAACCTTGCTGGCCTATGCCTGCGAGTCGCTGGCGTCGGCCAATGTCATGGCCACCGACCTGGTGGATCAACTGGAGGGCAGTTCGCGCAATGCCTTATTAGGGATTGCGCAGGTGATCATGCTGGGGGAATTGGCGGTGAACCGGGCATTGGATCAGCTTGGATGTTCTGAGTAACTAGAGTCAAAAGATCGCAGCCTTCGGCAGCTCCTACAGGATGGTGGGTACACCCGTAGGAGCTGCCGAAGGCTGCGATCTTTTGATCTTGCCGTTCAACCTTCTTCCAAAAAAAATGCCCGCGTCGAAAGAAGCGGGCATTTTCATTTCAGCCTATCGCTCAGAAATCATACTTCGCGGTCAGCTGCAGGTTGCGCGGCTCGCCGTAGAACGTGGTGCCGAAGTTGCCAAGGCCCGACAGGTATTTCTTGTCGAAGACGTTGTTGGCATTGACGGTGAAGCTCAGGTGATCGTCGTAGTTGTAGCGGGTCATCAGGTCGACGAGGGTGTAGCCGCCTTGCTTGAGTGAGGTCTCGCCGCCTTCGCCGCCGCCCACGTCCGGGCTGTAGCTCAGGCCGTAGAACGCGCTCTGCCAGCTGATGCCACCGCCGACGGTGACCTGGTTAAGCGCGCCGGGCAGGCGGTAGGTGGTGAACGTGCGGATCACGTGTTCCGGCTTGCTGGTGGCCAGCGGGAAACCGTAGATGCGCTGATGGTCCTTGTCGCGGGTGCGGGCGTAGGTGTAGCCGGCCGAAACGTTCCAGTCCGGGGCCAGTTCGCCGGCCATTTCCAGTTCCACGCCATTGGTGGTGGCGCCGTCGGTGGCTTCGAAGATGCCATCGCCGGTGTTCAGATCGGTACCGACCGATTGCGCGACGTTATCCTGCTCGATGCGGAAGAAGGCCAGGCTGGCGTTCAGTTGACCGTCGAGGTAGGCGGCTTTCAGACCGGTTTCGTAGCTGTCGCCTTCAACCGGTGCCAGGGTCGAGCCGTTGATGTCCTTGTTGATCTGCGGCTGGTAGATCTTGGTGTAGCTGCCGTAGACCGAGTAGGTCTCGTTCAGGTCGTAGACCACACCGGCGTAGGGCGTGACGACCCCGTGTTCCTTGTAGCTGGCATGGGTGTCGGTCAGGCTGCCACCTGGGTAGTAGGAGTAATCTTCGTTGTACTTGAACGTGCTCAGCCGGCTGCCGAGGATGAACGACAGGTCGTCGGTCGGCCGCAGGCGGGTGGCCAGGTACAGGCCGTTTTGGCTTTGGGTGCGTTCGTACTTGCCGTTTTTCGGAAACTCCTGCTTGGGCAGGGTGCCGTTCCAGTCGTAGATGCTGCCCGGGACCAGCTCAAAGGCGCTGGTGTCGTAGGTTGCCCCGGTCTGGCGCGAGTGGGCTGCCATGAAGCCGGCGACCAATTCATGCTCGCGGCCACCCAGGGTAAAAGGACCGGAAACGCTCACGTCAGCGGTGTTTTGTACGCGATGGCCTTCCCAGCGTCCCCAGTACAGAAAGTTACCTTCGCCCGTGGCACGGTCGGCGTAGCCACCGCTGGCAGAGGCCAGCTGGGTGTCGTGATCGGTGGTTTTCTGGTCGAAGCTGGCTTTGAATTTCCAGTCATTGGCCAGCGCCTGTTCCAGCGAGGCAAAGTAGGTGACGCTGTCGAAATCACGACGGCTCCAGTCTGCGCCCGGGTTGAAACTGCGGGAGAAATCGGTGCGGCCGCCATCGGTGAAGTAGGGCGCATTACCGGTCCAGGAACTGCCGCGCGGCGTCGCGCTGGACTTGTCGACGCCCAGGGTCAGCAAGGTATCGTCGGTCAGGTCGGCTTCGAGGACGCCGTAGAACAGGTCTTTCTTCTGGCTGTAGTGGTCGATGTACGAATCTTTGTCCTGAAGAGCGCCGACGAAGCGCCCACGCACAGTGCCGGAGTCGTTCAACGAGCCGGAAATGTCGCCTTCGGTGCGGTAGTTATCCCAGGAGCCTGCGGTGGCGCTGACCGATGCCTTGAAATCCTTGGTCGGCTTCTTGCGCACCAGGTTGACGGTGGCGGACGGGTCGCCCGCGCCGGTCATCAGGCCGGTAGCACCCTTGATGACTTCGACGCGATCGAGGCTGGCCGAGTCGTCGCTGTTGTTGGGGTTTTCGCCGTAGACACCGTCGTACGGCTGGTTGACGCCATCGTACTGAAAGTTGGTGATCGCAAAGCCACGGGCGGAGAACTCGGTACGGTCACTGTCGTACTTTTGCGTGGTCACCCCGGGGGTGTTGCGCAGCACGTCGCCGACGCTCTGCGCGCCGCGATCATCCATCTGCTGGCGAGTCACCACGGTCACCGATTGTGGGGTCTCGCGCAGGGTCAATGGCAGCTTGGTCGCCGTGGTCGTTGCACCGGTGGTGTAGGAGCCGGTGTCTTCGGTGGTCAGGCCCAGCGCCTGGCCGGAAATGGTGGTAGCGCCCAGTTGCAGGCTCGAGCTGCCACCGGACACCAGCGTCACGGTGTTGCCGTTGATCTGGAAAGAGATGCCGCTGCCCTTGAGCAGTTCCGCCAGGGCCTGGGACGGCTCCAGCGAACCGGAGACTGCGCGGGACTTGATCCCGGCGACCTGGTCAGGGCTGTAGAGGATCTGCAGGTTGGTCTGCATGCCCAACTCGGTCAGCGCGCTGGACAGCGGCTGCACCGGGATACTCACTTTTACAGGTGCCGCATTGGCCATCGAGCTCCCCAGCAAGGTGGCGGTCAGCAGTACGCTGGTAAACAGGCTGCGATGCAGCGTCGGGCGCTGTACGGCCAGTGCGAGAGGTGTGCGGCGGGTGAGAGGTCGCATTACTTACCTGAGCTCCTGAAAAGTGTTGTGCAGTTTTTTGTGAATAAGAATGATTATTAAGACGGGGCGCGCAGGTAAAACCGGAAAGAAACGTGCAAATAAAATTCGCCGGACCCGATAAAGCACTACCTGTGGACGCGGGCTTGGTCGCCAAAGCAGTGGGTCAGATAACACTCATGCAGAATGTGCTGGCCCTTTCGCGAGCAAGCCCGCTCCCACAGGTGTGTGCAGCCGGTTTTCAGGCACTGACGGGTTCGGTAACCACCCGGCCGCTTTCCATGCGCACCAACTGGTCGGCGACGTCGAAGTAACGGTCGTCGTGGGAGATCACGATGATGGTCTTGCCCAGGCGTTTCAGGTCCGGTAGCAGTTCGGTGTAGAAGATGCGGCGGAAGGTCGGGTCCTGATCGGCAGCCCATTCATCGAACACCAGCACCGGGCGCTCTTCGAGCCAGGCATTGACCAGTGCCAGGCGTTTGCGCTGGCCGGTGGACAGGTCGGTGGTGGTGAAGTTGCCATCCTTGACGCTGACCTTGTGGGCGATCTCCAGGCGCTGCAGGTATTGGTTGGCGTCTTCGGGGATGTGCTGGTCGCCCTGGATCACGTCGTCGAACAGGTAGTAGTCGGCAAAAATGGTGGTGAACAGCTGGCGATAGTCGTCGCGATTGTGCGAGTCAATCGCCTCGCCGTTGACGCGGATTTCGCCCTGTTGCGGGGTGTACAGGCCCAGCAGCAACTTGATCAGCGTGGTCTTGCCACAACCGTTTTCGCCGACGATAAAGGTGATGTCGCCTTGCTTGATCGTCAGGCTCACCGGGCCCAGCTGGAACGGCGCGGCATCTTCGGCGGCTGGGAAAGTGAACCGCACATCAGCCAGTTTCAGCTCATGCACCGCCTGTTTGACCTGGCCCTGATCGCTGAGGAGCAAGTGCGGCTCAGGGGTGGAAAATTGCTCGGACAGCTCGGCGATCCGGCGGAACGCGATTTGCGCGCGACTGACGATCGGCAGGGTGCTGATCAGGTGCTCCAGAGGGCCTTTCATGTACAGCAGCACCAGCACAAAGCCGCTCATCACGGTCTTGTCGGCGCTGGGCCAGTAGGTTTGCAGCGCCAGGGCCAGGCCGATGACCACGAAGAACAGCATGGAGCCGAAGGTCTTGGCGATGACGAAGGTGTTGATCGAGCGCACCTGGGTGTTGCAGATGAATTCGGCGGTGGCCTTGATGCCCGAGACGTACATGCGCTGGCGGCGGGGGCGATGGATGCGCAGCTCCTTGGCGCCTTCGGCGATCGCGTTGTAGTGCTTTTGCAGCTCGTCCTCGGCATCGCGGGCGGCCATGAACCCTTGCACACCCTTGCTTTGGGCATAGGCCTGGATCGCCGTGCCGATCAGGATCGCGGCAACCATGATCAGGAACATCGGCCACGACAGGATGGCGAGGTAGCCCATGCAGCCCAGGGTGACCGTGAGCGAAATCGCCAGTGGTGCGAAGGCGAAGGCGAAGTCGCTGATGGTGTCGACGTCATGGGTCAGCACCGGGATCAGGCGATGGCTGCGGTAGCGCTCGATCTGCTCGATGGGGGCCGAGAGGACCTTCTCGCCCAGCTGTTTGCGCAGCTTGGCGATGATGTGCTGGCCGACGTAGTTGGTGCCGATGTCCGAGCAGATCGAACTGGCCAGCGCCAGCAGGCACAGGCCGGCGAACAGCGCGACCACGCCCTGGGTCAAACCGGTTTCGGAGTGCAGCGCGTTGTTGATGGTCGCCAGCAACACCGTGACGCTCAGGCCGCCAACCATGCCCAGGAAGATGGAGGCGGCGACGATCAGCCGAAAGGGTTTCAACAGGGCGAACAACTCGCCGATGGCGCCACGGGGAGGCTGGGTCATGGAAGACGGTTCCTTGGGGTAAAGGCAGATACCCAGTAGAACGTCTGGTGCGGGGGTTAATTTAGCAGGGTGGCGACTGGCGGCAGAGAATCAATGCCTGTCGAGATAGCGATCTCCAGAACGCCCAAACCTCCCGTAGGAGCTGCCGAAGGCTGCGATCTTTTGATCTTGCTCTTAAAAATCAAAATCAAAATCAAAAGATCGCAGCCTTCGGCAGCTCCTACAGATCGCGCACTACGCGAAACCCGATCCAGTCCCCACGCTCTTGCGGGTATTGGCTGTTGCGATTGCCCGAGCGTGAAAACACCGGTGCTTCGCCCCAGTCGTTGCCGCGAATCCGTACGGCCTCGCAATTGGCTTCGAGCCAGGCGCTGCCATCGGCAGGCGCGCCGACGTAGTTGGGGTGTTCGCAGTCCTGCACCCACTCATAGACATTGCCGTGCATGTCGTACATGCCGAAGGCATTGGCCGGGTAGCTGCCCACCGGCGAGCTGTAGCTGTAGCCGTCGGCCGGGCCATAGGTGTTGGCGTGTTTGGCGATGCTGTACGCCTTGCCCTCGTCGAACGGAAAAGGGAAGGGGCCCTGGCTGCCACCGCGGGCGGCGTATTCGCGTTGGGCCTCGCTGACCATGTGGTAGGTCTGGCCGGTCTTTTTCGACAGCCAGGCGACGTAGTTCTTCACGTCATCGAAGTTCATGCACACCGCCGGCTGACGCGCGCCCTGGGGATAGCGTGGCTTGCTGGCAATGCATTCGCGTCCGGGGCGGGTGTCGCCATTGGCGATGGTCACGCCACTTTCGCGCACGTAGCTGTCCCACTCGCCGGCGGTGGCCTGGAAGCGGCTCATGGCGAATGGCTTGGCGAAGGTCACCTCGTGCATCGGGCCCTCGTCGGGTTCGCGGCCGACTTCGTCTTCCGGCGTGCCCATGGTGAAAGTGCCGGCGGGCAGCACGACCATTTCCGGGCAGTCGCGGCAGTCCTTGAATACGTTGCCCGGTTGCGGCGCGGCGGCCGCCTGGGCGGTGGTTGGGGCCAGTGCGGCGATGAGTGCGGTGAGGGCGAGCGCCTTGAGCGGCAGGACTATCAGATTGCTTTTCATGGGTGTCTCGTCGAAAGAAAAACTGAGGGCGTGGACATTCCCTTTTGGGAGCGAGCAAGCGCGCTCCCACAAGGGGTACGTGTCATACCGGGGGGCAGGCATCAGACGGTGTTGCCCAGCAAGGCCATGAAGCGGTCGATCTCGTGTTCGCTGTTGAGCAGGCCTGGCGCAATGCGAATGACCGGGCCGACATCGCGGTCCACCGAGTCGCACACCACCCGGTTCTTCATCAGCTGTGCGGCGACCGTTTCGCAGTCGCGCCCCTTGACCCGGAAGAAGCTGAAGCCGGCCGACAGGTCCGGGCTCAAGGGGGTGACCAGTTCCATCTGCGGGTGCTCCAGCAGGCGATTCTTGGCATAGGTGTTCAGCCCATGGATGCGTGCCTGCACCTGGGCCTTGCCCAGTTCCAGGTGCAGCTTGAACGCCTCATCCAGCGCCCAGCGATGTTCAAAGCTGTGGTAGCCACCGGGGGTCATGATGGTCGAGAAAGCGGTAGCTTCGGAAAAGGTCGGAATGGTCGGCGTCACGTCCTTGAGCTCGGCCGAGCGGGCGCAGATGATCCCGGTGCCGCGCGGGCCGAACATCCATTTATGGGTGCCGGCAATAAAGAAGTCGCAGCGCATGTCGGGAAAATCCAGATCGTCGACGCCAAAACCATGCACGCCGTCGACCACATACAGGATGCGATCCTGGTCCGTACGGTTGCGGTTATGTTCTTCCACCAGCTTGCCGATTTCAGCAATGGGCAGTTTCACGCCGGAACCTGATTGCACCCAGGTCATGCCCAGTACCCGGGTGTTGGGGCGTATGCCCTTGGCAATCGAGCCCAGCACTTCATCCACCGACACCTCGCGGCTGTTCTCGAACAGCTTGAGCTTGCGCACTTTCACGCCGTCTTTCTGCTGGCGGTAGTCCAGCGCGTAGTGGGTTGCGTAGTGCTCGTGCTCGGTGGTGAGGATTTCCTGATCCGCACGCACATGGATGCCGCCGTAGATCAGCGACAAGCCTTCGGTGGTACTGCCGGTGAGGGCGATCTGTTCGGGCCTGGCGTTGAGGTAGCGTGCGGCCCATTCGCGCACTTGCTGTTCGCGCTTCTCGGTTTCCCCCAGGTCCCAGTCCATGGCCCGGCCGGGGTTGCGATCAAGGTGGGCGCGATGCCTCTCGATAGCCTCGCGCACAGGCCTTGGGTGCGAAGTCACCAGGAAGTTGGCGAAGTGCAGGTAGTCGGGGTCCTGGTTGAACAGCTGGCGCAACTGCGCCCATTTGTCTTTCGGCAATGGCGCCGGATTAGCCGCCAGGGCCGGCAGGCCTGCAGCGGCACCCAGGGGCAGGCCCGCCGCGAGGATGCCGGCCTGCTTGAGGAATGATCGACGGTTGGTCATGGGTCAGGTTCGCTTTTGCAAAGTGGGCATCAGTTGTTCGCCAGCGGTTTCGACGACTGCTGTACCTGGGCCCACACCCGCAGGAAATTGCCCCCCCAGAGTTTGGCGATGTCGGCTTCGCTGTAACCGCGACTGATCAGCTCCGCCGTCACGTTGCGGGCTTCGCTGACATCTTTCCAGCCGTCCAGACCGCCGCCGTCGTTGAAGTCCGAGCTGATGCCGACATGGTCGATGCCGATTTTTTTCACGGCGTAGTCGATGGCGTCGCCGTAGTCCTTGAGGGTGGCTTTGGGCTCTTCGTCGACTATTGCGTACAGCTGGCTGGCGTACTCGCCGAAGCGTTGCTGCGGCCAGACGGTGATGATCGGGTCGCCGGGCATCAAGGCCATCTCCAGCCCCTGCAGCGGTTGCAGGTCGAAGCGTGCGCGCAAGGCGTTGAGCTTGTCCTGGGTCGCCTGGCTGAGCGGGCGGATGTAGGTCGGGAAGCCAACGATCTGGACCACGCCGCCGCTCTGCTTGATCAGCTGCATCTCCGCGTCGCTGAGGTTGCGCGGAATGTCCACCAGCGCCCGTGGCGCCGAGTGCGAGGCCACCATCGGTGTGCGGCTTAGTTGCGCGACCTGCTCCAGGGCTTTGGTCGACATTTGCGACACGTCGATGATCACCCCGAGGTCGTTGAGCCGGTGCACGGCCTGCTTGCCGGTCTCCGACAGGCCGCCGAGGGCGTCGCGCGAGTCGTTGAAAAACGGTAGCGGCCGCGAGGAGTCAGCCCAGGCGTTGTTGCCCACGTAGCTGAAGCCAAACATGCGCATGCCGCGCGCGGCCCACTTGTCCAGGGCGTTGAGGTCGTTGCCCAGCGGGTAGGCGTTGAGCATGCTCATGAAGATGGCGAACTTGCCTTCGCCATGCAGGCGCCGGAAGTCGTCCGGGGTGTAGGCGATGCCGACCTGGTTGGGAAAGTCGCGCACCAGGGTGCTGATGATCTTGTAGCGGGTTTCCTGCTCGAATCGCGCCTCGTCGACAAACCCCGCAGTGGGGCGGTGCGGAGCGTTTTCGCCATTCCAGATTTCCGGCCAGCCGAAAATGGTCAGGGCTGCGCCGGACAGGCGTCCGCGTGCGGTCTTGACCAGGTCGAACTGGCCGCTGCCATCCTTGTCGGCCTCATTGCCGGCGGTACCGAAGTCGAGCGGTAGGGTGACGTGGCTGTCGAAGGAGAGGATGCGCTCTTGCAGTTCATCGGCTTGCTTCATCACCTTGACCGGGTAGCCGGGGTTGTCCTTGAACCAGTAGCCCCAGGCCGCAAAGCCGGCTCCGGCGCTGATGGCCAGCACCAGCGGCAGACCGATATAGAGCGCCTTTTTTGAACGTGGTTTTGTCATTGCCATCTCAGTCAGGTTCGCCGGCCGCAGGGGCCTTGGTTATCTGGGAAGAACGTGTGATGGGGCATGAAATTTAGGTTGCCGGCAAAAGATCGCAGCCTCCGGCAGCTCCTACAAAAGGCTGCGATCTTTCAGGGGCACCATAAATTTGTCGGCACAACAAACGTTCTAGCTGGATAAAGCCTGCTTCATGGCTGACACAGGTAGGGCAATGACGATTTCTCGACGATGGTTCATGGCAGGCCTGGCGCTGACCGGTGCCGCCGTGCCTGCGGCTTTTTACGGGCATCGTGAATGGACCCGCCCGGACCCGACGATCACCCCCGGCGAAGCGACGTTCGACGTGGCGGATGTTGTTGGCCAGCACCTGGCGAATACCCTGCGCGGCGTCTGGCAGATCCGCTTCGAGGGGCATGATGCCGGTATCGAAGGCTTGCCCCGGGATGGCCTGGAACTGTTTCTCGACATCGGCCACAAGGGCCGCGGCCTCACCGGTTACCTCGACACCGCCGAGCGCTTGCGCGCCACTGCAGCCCCGCGCTACCGGGTGCTGGGTGACCTGGCGGATGCCAAACCCGCCGAGCTCAGCTGGCGCTTGATCAGCGCCGATGCACTGCACGACACCCCGGATTACGAATTCAGCATGTCCCTGGATGAAGTCTGGGCGGGTTTCGGCAACGCCGGCAGCGCGACGCTCAGCGGCCGGGTATTGAACCTGGATCGGCCCTTGATGATGACTGCCCAGGACAATCGTTTTATCGCGCTCAAGCGGGTGTTTCCCGAAGCGCGTGAGCGCACGGGCCTCAACCCGACGCTGCTGGCCTGGCTGATTTCGCCGGAGCATCGGCTGTTCCACCAGCTGTGGCACGCCTCCCGGGACAAGTGGCATACCTTGCCCGAAGACAAGCGCAACGCCCTGCGCGGCATCGGCTGGCAGCCCGGACCGCGGGACAAGGAGCGCGATGCCCGGGGCACGCGCAAGGATCGCAATGGCTCCGGGGTGGATTTTTTCTTTATGCACCGGCACATGCTCGGTACGGCGCGCTCCATGCAGGATCTGCCGTCGTGGCCGCATTTTCCCCTGCCGCAGCCGGAACTGGCGCGGGATCGAGTCGGCTTCGCCCGCTACTTCGACAATCACGATGGCACGTCTTTGCCGCCCACCTGGCTGGCCGACGACGATGCCGAGTACTCGCAGTGGGTGGCCGACATCAAGACGGCCGAGACCTACCACAGCAATTTCCAGGTGTGGGAGTCGCGTTATCGTGATCCACGTTACCTGTCGAAGCTGACGCTGGGGCAGTTCGGTTCCGAGGTCGAGTTGGGCCTGCACGACTGGCTGCACATGCGCTGGGCCTCGGTGCCGCGCGATCCGTCCAATGGCCAGCCGGTGCCGTTTTCCCGTGACCCCTCGGACTTTTCCGCGCGCTGGTTTGCCGCAGAGAACGATTTTCTCGGCGACCCCTTTTCCTCCCATGTGAGCCCGGTATTCTGGCATTTTCACGGCTGGATCGATGATCGACTGGAAGACTGGTTCCGCGCCCACGAGCGTTTTCATCCGGGGCAGGTCAGTCGCCTGGAGGTCAATGGCGTGGCGTGGTTTGCGCCGGGGCGCTGGGTTGAGGTGGATGACCCGTGGCTGGGGCCGGGGACTCATGGTTGCAGCACTACCCCGGGTTTGCAGGCGGGCAAGTCAATGGAGATGGACCCGGAAACCATGAAGCTGGCGCTGCGCATTACTTTTGGTGAGGATGAGCAGAAACTGGCCGGGCTGTTGCGCAAGGTACCGCAGCGGCCCTGGTATGCGCGGCATTTGAAGGCCAGGCAAAGCCAGGCTTGAAGGCCGCGTTATCGTTCATCGCGGGCAAGTCGAATCGTCGCACCGCCGCTCCCACAGGTATTGGTGGTGGACGCAGCATTTGTGTTCGGCGCAGATCACTGTGGGAGCCGGGCTTGCCCGCGATGGCGTCTGCACATTCGATACTGATGTGGCAGGGGGAAGACAGTTGCTCCCACAATGGTCCTGTGTTCACAAGGCTAAAGTGGGAGCGGGCTTGCCCGCGAAGGGGTACTCATGGACACGCCCATCACAGCGCTCGCCACCCTCCACCCAACGCCTTGTACAGCGCCACACTGGCCTGCAACCGCGCCAGCCGCAGCTGTACATTCAGGTCTTGCGCCGCATACAAGGTGCGCTGGGTCTCCAGCACCGTCAGCAAGTCCTCGGCCCCGGCCTGATAGCGATTCTGCGCGATGTTGAACGCCGTCTGGGCCTGGTTCAGCTCCTCCCCTTGCCACTGCCGCTGCTGATCCAGCCCGCGAATGCTGTTCAGGGCTTTTTCCACGTCGGCGAAACCATTGATGATCGCCCCGCGATAGTTCTCCAGGAGCTCTTCCTGGCGAGCCGTGGCCTTGTCACGTTCGGCGCCCAGGCGCCCATTGTTGAACACCGGTGCGAGCAATCCTGCGGTGAGGTTGTAGAACGGGCTGCGCAGGATATCCGCCGCGCGATCGGCGCCTGAACCCAGGTCGGCACTCAGGGTTACCGTGGGCAGCATGGCCGCCCGGGCGACGGTCACGTCGGCCTGTGCGGCCGCCAGCTGCGCTTCTGCCCTGGCGATGTCCGGGCGACGGCTGAGCAGCTCGCTGGGCACGCCGGCGGCGATGGTGGGCCATACCAGTTGATCGAAGCGCTCCTGGCCCAACGACAGCTGTTGCACTGGCTGGCCAAGGAGGGCAGCGAGGTTGACCTGCGCCTCCTGGGTCTGCTGCTGCACCAGCGGCAATTGCCGTTGCTGCGCCGCCACCAGGCTCTTCTGCTGCGCCAGTTCCAGGGCCGTGGCCGAGCCCGAGTCGTAACGGGTCTGCACCAGGTTAAGCACGCTCCGGGCGTTGGCCAGGTTCAACTCGGCGATGCGCTGCTGTTCGCGCAGAGACAAGGTTTGTGCATAACCATTGGCGACGCTGCTCTGCAGGGTCAACTCGACCGTGGCCTGATCGAATTCGCTGGCCTGCAGCGCGAATAGCGCACTGTCGCGAGACGCACGCTGGCCGCCCCAGAAATCGATTTCGTAGCTGGCACTGAGGTTGGCGTCGAAGTAGTCCACCGCCTTGTTACTGCTGTCGGCGTCCAGCTGGCTGTAACCATTACCGCGCAGCAGCTTCTGGCGATTGGCATTCAGGCCGGCCTTGAGCTCAGGTAACTGCGAGCCGCCGGCCACCACCGTCTCGGCCTGGGCCTGACGGACCCGGGCCATCGCCGCCGCCAGGTCGAAACTGCCCACGCGGGCCTGTTCCACCAGCAGGCCAAGCTGCGGGCTGCCGAACTGCGACCACCACTGGGTATTGCTGCGGGCGGCGCCAGTGTTGTGCGGCGATTGCCAGGCGGCAGGGGTCTGCAGGCCACTGTCCGGACGCTGGGCGGGAGTGCCGCAGGCGCTGAGCAACAGGCAGAGGGTCAACAGGCTGAGTGGCGGCTTCATAAATCGATCATTCACTGGTAAGGGCCGTGACCGGGTCGAGTCGGGCAGCTTTGCGGGCCGGCATGAAGCCGAAGACAACACCGGTGACCAGGGCGCAGCCAAAGGCGCCGAGCACCGCTATCAAGGAGAACGCGACCGCCACTTCACTCAGAATCAGCACGCCGCCGACGATCAGCGCCAGGGCGATGCCGGCGAGCCCACCGACCACCGAGAGCATCACGGCCTCAGTCAGGAACTGGCGCAGAATGTCGCGCTGACGGGCACCGGTGGCCATGCGGATACCGATCTCGCGGGTGCGCTCGCGGACAGTCATGAGCATGATGTTCATCACGCCAATCCCGCCCACCAGCAAGGAGATCGCGGCAATCGAACCGAGCATCAGCGACAGGGTATTTTGCGTGCGTGCTTCGGCCTGGATCATCGCCGCGTTGTTGGTCAGTTCGAAATCTTTCTTGCCGTTATGCAGGCGCAACATCAACTGCTCGATGGCCTGTTCGGTTTCCTTGACCTTGCGCGCATCAGCCGCGGCGATGGCGATGTACTCCGGGTTCTGGGTGCCGAACAGGCGCACACTCGCCGCTGAATACGGAATGGCAATGCGGTCGTCGCTGTCGGAATCGCCGGAGCTGGCGCCTTTTTCCGCGAGCACGCCGACCACCTGGAACGGCACGTTTTCGATGAGGATGTACTGGCCGATCGGGTTGGCGACATTCTTCAGCAGCTTGTGCCGCACCTTGTGGCCAATCACCGCGACCGCCGCAGCGTTCTGTTCGTCCGCCTCGGTAAAGTAGCTGCCTTCGACCACGGGCCAGTTGAAGATCGCCGGGAAGTTGGTGTCGTTGCCACCGACGTAGCTGAGGTGGTCCAGGTTGCCAAAACGCACCCCGGCTTCCTGGCCGTTGACCGGCATGATGCGGGTCACCTGCGGCAGGCTGCCGACCGCCTTGACCTCGTCCAGGGTGACGATGCCCAAGGGGGTTCGCGGGTTCGGCGATGAACCGCTGAGGTAAATGATATTGGAACCGAATGCACCCATCTGCGCCATGACCTGGCGTTTGCTGCCTTCCCCAACAGCCAGCATCACCACCACCGACGCAACGCCGATGATGATCCCCAGCAGGGTCAGCGCGGTGCGAAAGCGGTTGATCCACATCACTCGCCAGGCGGCTTGCACCGCGTCCACCAGTTCACCTTTCCAGGCGCCAGTGGCTTCGGCGCCCTCGGCCAGGCGCTTGCGCAGATCCACCGCCTGCAGCGCGCCAGGATTGGCCGAGGTCTGCACCTGGGGGTTGTCCAGGGCGCTGTCGCTGATGATCAGCCCGTCGCGAATCTCAATGATGCGCTTGGCCCGCGCCGCCACTTCGCGGTCGTGGGTGATCAGGATGACCACGTGGCCCTGGCTCGCCAGTTCGTCGAGCAAGGTCATGACCTCGGCGCCGCTGTGGCTGTCGAGGGCGCCAGTGGGTTCGTCGGCGAGGATGATATGGCCGCCGTTCATCAAGGCGCGGGCAATCGACACCCGTTGTTGCTGGCCGCCGGAAAGCTGGTGCGGACGATTGCCGGTGCGTGAGGCCAGGCCCAGGCGGTCGAGCAGGGCGGCGGCGCGTGCGTGCCTTTCAGCCGCTGGCGTGCCGGCATAAATGGCCGGCATCTCGACGTTTTCCTGGGCGGAACCAGACGGAATCAGGTGGTAACCCTGGAAGACAAACCCGAAGGCTTCACGGCGCAGCCAGGCCAGCTCGTCGCTGTCGAGGCCGGCGACATTTACTCCGGCGAAGCGGTACTCACCCGAGGTCGGGCGGTCGAGGCAGCCGAGGATATTCATCAGGGTCGACTTGCCGGAGCCGGAAGCGCCGACGATCGCCACGAACTCCTCGGCGTGGATCGACAGGTCGATACCGCGCAACACGTGGACTTCAGGGGCGTCGCCACCGCCATAGGATTTGCGAATGTCCTGCAGGTCGATCAGGGGCGTCAGCATTCAGCCGCCACTCCCGCTGGCCGTGCCGATGAGCAGGTGATCACCTTCCTCCAGGCCGTCGAGGATCTGCACCCGCAGGCGGTCGCTGATGCCAGTGCGCACAATGCGTTGCTGCAGGCTGCCATTTTCAGCGACAACATGGGCGGTCTGCTGGTCGGCCTGGGTGCCGGCTTGCAGGGCGGCGATGGGGGCGGTGAGGACATTCCTGGCCTGGTCGGAGACGAAAAATACCTGGGTGGTCATCTCCGCCATCAGGGCGTTGTCGGCGTTGTCGACGTCGAGCAACACGGTGTACAAGACCACTCGCGCGCTGCCGCTCTTGCTCGAACTGGCCGGGCTGCCGCCGCCCTGGCTGGTTTGGTCCAGAGGTTTGGGCGGCACCGGAAGTATCTGCCGTACGGTGCTGCTCCAGCGGCGGTTGCCGCCGCTCAAGGTGGTGAACCAGGCCTGCATGCCGGGTTTGACGTGGCCGATATCGGCCTCCGAAACTTCGGCCCAGACCGTCATCGGCGACAACTTGGCGATGCGCAGAATCAGCGGAGTTTGCTGTTGGGCGTTGAGGGTCTGGCCTTCCCGGGCGTCCAGGGCGACGACGGTGCCGGCCATCGGCGCATAGATGCGCGTGTAGCCAAGTTCCGCCTGATCGCTGCGCAGGCTGGCCTGTGCCTGGCGAATCTGTGCCTGGAACATGTCGATGCGTGCCTGGGTGGCGCGCAGTTCGGCCTGGGCCGTTTGCACGTCTTCTTCGCGGGTCGCCCCGCCAGCCTTGAGCTGCTGCTGGCGCTGGAATTTTTGCCGCGCCAGCGCGTGCTGGGCCCGCTGTTCTTCAAGCTGCGCCTTGAGATTTTCAATCGAGAAGCGCCCGGCATCGAGTCTGGCCTGTTGGGTGGACGGATCAATTTCCACCAGCAACTGACCTTCCTTGACCACGTCACCGACCTCCGCGTGGATCTTCTGGATCTGCCCGGAAGCCTGGGCACCGACGTCGACATAGCGCCGGGGTTGCAGGGTGCCCAGCGCGGTAACACTGCTTTCGATGTCACCCCGGGTGACCTGTACGGTGGCGAACTTGTCCCGACCGGGCGGGATCATCTGCCAGGCGGCGACGGCGATAACGGGAATCAGACACAGGGCTGCAAGCAGGGCGCGTCGGGTGTGTCGGGGACGTTTCATGCAGGGTTCCGGCCAATGGAAATCGACCCGTCGTGCGCTCTGCCGGGGAATATCCGGCAATAGTCGAACGCTGCCGGCAGGCCGGCAGAGACGGGGAGCTGTCCTTAATACGAGAAATGCCGCGGCGAATTTAGGCGCGGACTCATGTGGGCACACATATAGACCATGACAATTTGTCGGGCAAGACCAAGCAATACTTTAAATCTATATGAGAATTACTATAAATTACGCGCCTCGCTCTGCCACTATCTTGCCACTGCCTATTTCGGCGTTCGGCGGGGTGGCTCAAGGATTGAATCCGCACCCATGCGGCTGGGAGTCATGTTGGAGAACTACTATCGGGAGCTGGTGTGTTTCCTGAACGCCAAGCTAGGCAACCGTCAGGTGGCTGAAGACGTGGTGCATGACGCCTATCTGCGGGTACTTGAACGCTCCAGCACCACACCGATCGAACAACCGCGGGCCTTTCTCTATCGCACTGCGCTCAACCTGGTGATCGACGATCACCGACGCAATGCCCTGCGCCAGGTCGAGTCGCTGGAAGTGCTCGATAGCGAGGAGCGCTACTTCTCCCCGTCGCCACACAACTGCCTTGACCACGGCCAGCGCCTGGAAATGCTCCAGCGCGCCTTGTCGGAACTGCCCCGGCTGTGCCGGGAGAGCTTTATGCTGCGCAAGATCGATGGCCTATCCCATCCCGAAATTGCTGAGCACCTGGGCATTTCCCGAGCCCTGGTGGAAAAACACATCGTCAATGCGATGAAACATTGCCGGGTGCGGATGCGGCAATGGGATGGCCATTGACCCTGACGCTCTCGTCAAGGGTAAGTATTAAATTTTGTTTCACTGTCCTCGTTTCCTATCAACAGACGACCTGGCACTCGCCGCCTTGGTCACTCAGCTTTTTCTCCCCGCTGTTGAGGGGCTCATCCAGAGGACACTGGAAATGACACAGGCAATTGCATCGCCCATCGTTCACGACCTGATTGGCGTCGGTTTCGGCCCTTCGAACCTGGCACTGGCCATCGCCCTGCAAGAGCGCGGGCCGACCCAGGGTGAACTGGATGTACTGTTCCTCGACAAACAGGCCGACTACCGCTGGCACGGCAATACCCTGGTCACCCAGAGCGAGCTGCAGATCTCCTTCCTCAAGGACCTGGTGACCCTGCGCAACCCCACCAGCCCTTACTCGTTTGTCAATTACCTCAAGCACCACGGGCGCCTGGTGGACTTCATCAACCTCGGCACTTTTTACCCGTGCCGCATGGAGTACAACGACTACCTGCGCTGGGTCGCCGCGCAGTTCGACGCGCAGAGCCGCTACGGTGAAGAAGTGCTGACCATCGAGCCGGTGCTGCACAACCAGCAAGTCGAGGCGCTGCGAGTGATCTCCCGTGACGCACAGGGCCAGCAGCACGTGCGCACCACCCGTTCGGTGGTGGTCAGCGCCGGCGGTACCCCGCGCATCCCCGAGGCGTTCAAGTCACTCAAGGGCGATAGCCGGGTGTTCCATCATTCGCAATACCTGGCGCACATGGCCCGTCAGCCTTGCGTGAACAACCAGCCAATGAGCATCGCGATCATTGGCGGCGGCCAGAGCGCGGCAGAAGCTTTTATCGATCTGAACGACAGCTTCCCGTCAGTGCAGGTGGACATGATCCTGCGCGGCTCGGCGTTGAAACCGGCGGATGACAGCCCCTTCGTCAACGAAGTGTTCTCGCCGGAATTCACCGACCTGGTGTTCCAGCAGGCCAGCACTGAACGTGAGCGGCTGGTGAACGAGTACCACAACACCAACTATTCGGTGGTGGACATTGACCTGATCGAGCGCATCTACGGCATTTTCTATCGCCAGAAAGTCTCCGGCATCGCCCGCCACGCGTTCCGCACCCTGACCACCATCGAAAAAGCCAGCGCCACCGAGCGCGGCATCGAGCTGGCGGTGCGCAACAACGCCACCGGTGAAGTCACGGTTCGCCTCTACGACGCCGTGGTGCTGGCCACCGGTTACGAACGCCAGATGCACCGCAAACTGCTGGCGCCGCTGGAACAATACCTGGGCGAGTTCGAGGTGGATCGCCACTACAAACTCATCACCGACGAGCGCTGCACAGCGGGCATTTACATGCAGGGATTTTGTCAGGCCAGCCACGGACTGAGCGACACCTTGCTGTCAATCCTGCCGATTCGCGCAGACGAAATTGCCGGGTCGTTGTATGAGCATGGCAAGAGTCGTGGGCATAGCCGCTCGGTGGTGGATTTGTTGTTGGCGACGGCTAGCTGAGATTCCCGAGGTTAGTTCGAAACACCTCTGTGGGAGCAAAGCTGGTTCGCGATTTCTGTCAGGCATTCAACATTTGAGCTGACGGGTACACCGCCATCGCGAGCCAGCTTTGCTCCTACATCAATGATCGACCACCATCGCTACAGGCCGGGCTCCTGCAAGGTTAGCGTGCGCCTGCACCCTGTACCCCATCAAAAAAAACGCCATCAGGCAGCCATCGCCGCGCCCTCTCGCTACAATGCCCGTCATGTCTTGCAGAGGTGCCTATGGTCAAAGCGATGGTGGTAGACGATCACCCGTTCATTCGGGCATCAGTCTCAATGCTCCTGCAGCAGGAAAATATCGAAGTGATCGCCCAGGCCGGCAACGGCGCGGACGCCGTGCAACGTGCCCGCGAACTCGCCCCGGACCTGATCATCCTCGACATCGCCATGCCCAGGCTTGATGGCCTGCAAGTCATCAGCCGGATCATGACCGACCAACCGCATTGCAAAATCGTAGTACTGACCTCGCAATCGCCGATCTTCTACGCCATGCGTTGCATGAAGGCCGGTGCCGCCGGCTATATCTCCAAAAATGACGACCTCGACGAACTGGTCAGGGCCATCAAGGCCGTCCTGACCGGCTACACCTTCTTTCCAAACCTGGCGAGCAGCTCAGTGCGGCGCAGTGATGCCCAGGCCACTGACCTTGAACTGATCCAGAGCCTGTCCGATCGAGAACTGACGATTTTGCAGCAACTGTCCAACGGCATGAGCAATAAGGAGATCGGCGAAGCCATGCTGCTGAGCAGCAAGACCATCAGCACCTACAAGACTCGCCTGATCGAAAAACTCAACGTGAAGTCCGTGGTGTACCTCGCCGATTTCGCCAAGCGCAATCAGTTGGTGTGAATGAGTCGGGCATGGGGTAAATGGCTGGCCGTGGTGCTGTTGTCGGGCACCGTTCATTGCGTATGGGCCGCAGCAGCGCCGGTGGAAAACCTGCGGTTGCTGGGGCGTTCCCAGGTCGAAGGCTACCAGGTGGCGCTCGATGAGCCCGACCGGCAATGGCTGCGTGACAAGGGCATATTGGTGTTGGGCGCTTCGGCACCGGACTACCCGCCCTTTGGCATCACTGGCACCGGGCGTGACTATGAAGGGCTGACGGCCGACTACGCGGCATTGCTCGCCGAGCTACTGCAGGTGCGCATCGAAGTGCGGCGTTATCCGTCCCGGGCGGATGTGGTGCACGCGGTCCAGCAGGGCGAAGTCGACCTGCTCGGTACGTCCAACGACTTCGAGGCGGCGAACCCGCAGCTGGTGATGTCCAGCCCCTACGCCGAAGACCAGCCGACCCTCGTCACCCGCATCGGCGATAGCCAGAACGCCACGCCGGACCTGGCTGGAAAACAGGTGGCGATGCTTTACCACTACCTGCCGCCGGAAGCCGTCAAGGTGCACTTTCCCAACGCCCGTTTGCAACTCTATCCCTCGACCTTGAGCGCGATCGGTGCGGTAGCCTTCGGCACGGCTGACGTCTACCTGGGCGACTCCATCAGCGCCAACTACCTGATCAACAAAAATTACCTGAACAACGTGCAATTGGCGGCTTTTCTCGACACCAACGTCAACGACTTCGCCTTTGCCGTGACCAGGGACAACCCGCGCCTGCTGCGCATCGTCAATGCGGCGCTGGCGGTGATTCCGGCGAGCGAGCGGGTGAGCATCCAGCGACGCTGGAGTGCGGGCGGGGCGAACATGAGCGGGTTGCAAGTGTTGCAATTCAGCGCCGCGGAACGGCGCTGGATGGCGCAGCATCCCCACGTCAAGGTGGCCATAGACGAGAGTTTCCTGCCGGTGTCGTTTTACGGTCAGGACGGCAAGTTTCGCGGCCTGGGTGCCGATGTGCTGGCCAAGGTCGCGCTGCGCACCGGGTTGAAGTTCGACATTCAGCGCCTGCACACCGTCCCCAAACTGATCCGACAGGTCGAATCCGGCCGGGCCGACCTGCTGATCAGCCTGACCCCCAGCGCCGAGCGCGAGAAGTCCTTGCGGTTTACCCGTCCCTACCTCAGCACGCCTTACGTGCTGGTCAGCCGTACCTCCGGCGGCAGTCCCGCGACCCTGGACGAGATGGGTGGCAAACGCCTGGCGGTGATTCGCGGCACGCCGATGCGCGACCAGTTGATCGAGCAGTACCCGGGCATTGAATTGATCGATGCCGACAACGCCGAGCACGCCATGACCCTGGTGGCCAACGGTCAGGCCGATGCTGCAGTCAGCGCGCTGATCACTGCGCGCTACATGATTTCCCGGCAGTATCGCGACCGGCTGCGGATCACCAGCACGGTCGGCACCGACTCCGCGCGCCTGGGCTTTGCGACCGCCCGCGATGCCGGCGAACTGTATTCGATCCTCGACAAAACCCTGCTGAGTATTCCCCCGGAGGAACTGGACGAAGTGTCCAACCGCTGGCGCAGCGAAGTGGTGGTGGACGACAGCTATTGGCTACGGCATCGCGCGGCGATCATTCAAGGCTTCGCCCTGGCGGCCGTGTTGCTGTTGCTGGCACTGGGCTGGATCGCCTACCTGCGCCAACTGATTGCCAAACGCAAGCAGGCGGAAGTGGCCCTCAGCGATCAGCTGGAATTCATGCGCGTGCTGATCGACGGCACGCCGCACCCGATCTACGTGCGCGACCGCCAGGCACGGCTGCTGATCTGCAATTCGGGTTACCTCGACGTATTTGGCATCGAGCGCGACGAGGTGGTCGGCAAGACCGTGATCGAGGGCATGTTCAAGAACGTGCAGGAAGCGGCGGCCTGCCATGAAGATTACCTGCAAGTGATGAAGGACGGCCGGCCCCAGGTCCAGGATCGCCAGCTGACCCTGGGCGCCAACGTGCTGACCATCTACCACTGGATGCTGCCGTACCGTGCCAGTAACGGTGAAGTGAGTGGTCTGATCGGGGGCTGGATCGATATCAGCGAGCGCCAGCGCCTGGTGCAGGCGCTGCGCGAAGCCAAGGACGACGCCGACACTGCGAACCGGGCGAAGACCACCTTCCTGGCCACGATGAGCCATGAGATCCGCACGCCAATGAACGCCGTGATCGGCATGCTGGAACTGGCGATGAAGAAGGCCGAGCAGGGGCTGACCGACCGTTTTGCCATCGAAGTGGCCTCAGGTGCAGCGCGCAGCCTGCTTGATCTGATCGGCGATATCCTGGATGTCTCGCGCATTGAATCCGGGCATTTGAGCCTGGCCCCGGAGCGCGCCAACCTGGGTCAGCTGGTGATCGCCGTCACGCGTATTTTCGAGGGGCTGGCGCGACAGAAACAGCTGCGCCTGAGCCTTGAGCTGGATGTCGCCGCCCATCGCGAGGTGCTGGTCGACCCCCTGCGCTTCAAGCAGATCATCTCCAATTTGTTGAGCAACGCCATCAAGTTCACGGAGGCTGGCGAGGTCCATCTGCAAGTGAGGGTTTACCCCGGTCCAGACGAGCGCCTGACGCTGCGTCTGCAGGTTGCCGACACTGGCATCGGCATTAGCGATGAGGATCAGCAACGGTTGTTCAGCCCATTCACCCAGGCCAGCAATAATCGCCAGTCGGCGCGCAGCGGCTCGGGCCTCGGGCTGGTCATCAGCCGCACGTTGTGCGAAATGATGGGCGGCCAGCTGACGTTGCACAGCCATGTGGGGAAGGGCACCCGGGTTGACGTTGTCCTCGATCTGCCTACGCTGCAACCTCGGCATGAGCCAGCGACTGTGCCGGTCGCACCGGCACCGGCGCATCGTGCGTTGAGTATCCTGATCGTCGACGATTACCCGGCGAACCGCTTGCTGCTGTCCCAGCAACTGAGTTACCTCGGCCATCGGGTGCGGGATGCCGAAGACGGCGCGCAGGGTTTGCGCGCATGGCGTAGCCAGCCTTTTGATGTGGTCATCAGCGACTGCAACATGCCGGTCATGACAGGCTATGAACTGGCCCGGGTGATCCGCCAGGAAGAGCGCGACAAGGGCCTCGTGCCCAGCCTCATCCTGGGATTTACCGCCAATGCACAAGCCGAGGAAAAGCAGCGCTGCCTGGATGCGGGAATGGATGACTGCCTGTTCAAGCCGATCAGCCTCGAGGACCTCGGCGCCCGGCTGTCGAGCCTCATCCCGAGTGCCGAGCAGGCAGCCACCCCGCTCACGGACGAGATTGACTTGGCCGGGCTGCACCAGTTGACGCGGGGCGACGAGGCCTCCATCAAGCGCCTGCTGGATGACCTGGCGTCCAGCAACGATGACGATATGGCGCGGTTGATGCGGTTGTTCACGCAAAACGACGTGCCGGGGCTGGCGAACCTGGCTCACCGCATCAAGGGCGGTGCGCGAATCATCAAGGCTCAGGGGCTGATCGGCGCATGCGAGCGTCTGGAAACGGCTTGCGAGGTGGTGAACCCGGCGCAATTAACCGAGGCCGTTGACGAGTTGCATCAGGCGATGGAGCGGCTGGCGCAGCGGTTGGCGTGACCGCACTCAGACATCATCAGACAATACTTGGGAAATTTCCTACAAGGTTTGGGGCGTTTCCTAAATATGATCCGCTGGATAATCGTCTTCCCTTCCAAGACGAGTCGAGATGACATGACCTGCCCGGCACCGCGCGTTCTGATACTCGAAGACCACGCCTTTCAACGTTCAGTGGCCGTGAGCATGTTCCGGCAGGCAGGCTGTCGCGAGGTGTTCGAAGCTTGCGACGGAGCGCAGGCGCTGGCCATCCTGCAGGAGGTGGGGCCGGTCGACATCGCCCTGTGCGATTTGCAGATGGAAGGCATGGACGGCCTGGAGTTCTTTCGCCGCCTGGGTGCCAGCGGGCAGGTCAGGTCGATCATCATCAGCAGTTCGCTGTCGGCGGACCTGCGGCGGGCGGTGCACCAGATCGTCTCCCTGCTGGGGCTTGAGTTGCTGGGTGATGTCGGCAAACCACTGCACCCCCAGGCGCTGCGCGAGTTGCTAGACAAACACCTGAGCCGTCTGCCGGTGACATCCGCGCCGGCAACGCCGTTGTTGCTGGCCAGCGAGAAGGAGGTGGGCGCGGCGCTCGCTCAAGGACAGATCCAGTCCTGGTACCAGCCCAAATTCCATCTGCACACTGGCCAGGTCTGTGGCGTCGAGGTGCTCAGCCGCTGGTTGCACCCGCAAAGGGGCGTACTGTCGCCGGCGGTGTACCTGCCGATACTGGAGCGGAACGGGCAGATGGACCGGCTGCTGTTCGCCCAGCTGGAACAGGCGCTGATGCTGCAGCGGGCCGCAGCAAGCCGCGGTTTTACCCTGAACATGGCGTTCAACCTGCAAAGCACGCAACTGGCCGACAGCGAACTGACGGCCAGCATCCGGCGTCTCTTGCTCCGCCATGGCCTGCCGGGCTCCGGATTGACCTTCGAACTCACCGAAAGCGGTTTGCTGCAGGCCCCTGCCACCAGCCTGGAGAACCTGGTGCGCCTGCGAATGATGGGTTGCCGGCTGTCCATCGACGACTTCGGTGCCGGGTTCTCTTCATTGCAGCGCCTGTGCCAGATGCCTTTCAACGAGATCAAGCTCGACGCCGAATTCGTCCGCGGCCTGGCGCATGAGCCGCGCTGTCGGGCGGCCATCATCAGCACCCTGGCGCTGGGGGACAGTCTGGGCATGTCGGTGGTCATCGAAGGCATCGAGACCGATGCGCAGCGCCTGCACCTGATGTCGCTCGGCTGCGTTCAGGGGCAGGGCTACTGGTTTGCCCGTCCCATGAGTGGCGAGGATTTGCTGGCCTGGTTGCAGCTGCGCGGCCAACTCCCGGGCGGTCGCTGATGGCGATGCGCTGACAAATGGAGTGGGAGTTTCGGAAAAGTCCTACATAAAGCTCCGTCTCGCATGCGTAGCCTTGCGTCATCTCGAATTTGACACCCTGCTGGGGGCCTACTTTGTCGAACAAAGCCTTGCGTATCCTGATTGCCGACGAGCAGCATTTTCAGCGCATGAGAATCGAACGGCTGTTCAATCAGCTCAACTATTACCGGGTCGCACCGGTTCACAGCCTTGAGGAACTGCTGACGCTGGTCGAGTACGGTTGCGAGCCGTTCGACCTGGTGGTGATCAACGCTTCGATGGCAGGTGATGCCTTGGACCTGCTGGATTTCTTTCGTGACAATGCCCAGGTTCGCCACGCCTTCATCTATGAAGGCCAGCGTGCAGAGCTTCCGCCGACTTCCGACGGTGATCAGCAGAACATCCAGGTCAGCCACACATCCCTGCCGGATCTGGCTTCGATCAGCCGCCTGATGTCGCTGATCGATCGTCGCCTACCGTCCGTCGGGACAGGCATTTCTGTCAGGTAGTTTCAATCGTCGTGTTTTGTACATGGAGTTGTGATGAAGTCAGCACTGATTGTGGACGATCATCCGGTGGTTCGCGCCGCAGTCAAAATCGTGCTCCAACAGGAAGGTTTTCAGCGGATTTACGAGGCCAATTGCGGTAGCGAGGTCATGGCGATGGTCCGCGAGCACCAACCGGACGTGGTGGTGCTGGATATTTCCCTGCCCAAGCTCGACGGGCTGGAAGTACTGGCAAGGCTTCACGACAGTGGCGAGCGATGCCCGGTGGTGGTCTTTTCCGCCCACGAGGCGATGCTCTTCCAGGACCGATGCATTCGCGCCGGTGCTGCGGCCTACGTCGCCAAGTCGAATGACTTGCAGCATTTGCACAAGGCCATACACGCGGTTACGGTCGGCTACACCTATTTTGCCCAGCTCTCGACCTCGGTTTCGCTCAGTACATCGCAATGCAGTGAAAAGCAGCGGATAGATGGCCTGTCCAGTCGTGAACTGACCATCTGTCGCTACCTGGCCATGGGCATATCAAACAAGCAGATCGCCGAAAACCTGCACCTGAGCCACAAGACCGTGAGCACCTACAAGACGCGGCTGATTAAAAAGCTCGACGTCAAATCGGCGGTCCACCTGCGGGATTTCGCCCTGCGCAACCGCCTGATCTGAGTGAACGTCTTCCTGCATGGGCGTCGCCTGGCAACAGGCATACAGCGCCTGGACATCAGCCTCGCTCAGGTTTGAAGGCCTTTCCCCTAAGCAATATCCGCATGACTGAACTCCTCCCCAAGAAAATCAATCAACGCCCGCACCGACGGCAGCAAACCGCGACGTGACGGAAAAATCGCGTGGACGATTCCGCACTTCGGCGCCCATCCCGGCACCAGCTCCATCAGGTGCCCGGCAGCAATGTCGTCGCGCACCACCACGCTGGGCAAATGCGCCACGCCGACGCCTGCCAGCACCGCATGGCGCAAGGCCAACAAGTCGTCAGTGACCATGCGCGGCGCATGCCGGATCAACGCGCTGGCGCCCTCTGCGCCAAACAGCTCCCACTGGTAATCACGCTGCGCCGCGCCCCAGTGCACGCTCGGCAAGCCGCTGAGGTCCGCCGGGGTGGCAGGGGATGACAGGCGTTCGGCGAAGGCCGGGCTGCCCACCAGGCACTGAGTGCTGTTGCCCAGCACCTTCATCACCATGTCGGTGTTTTCCAGTGGCGGGAAGCGCACGCGCAGGGCGATGTCGAAGCCCTCGTGAATCAGGTCGACCCGGCGGTTGGTGCTTTCGATGAACAGCTCGACCAGCGGGTACTTGAGCATGTAGCGGGTCAGCATCGGCCCGACCCAGGAGTTGAGCAGGGCGGTAGGGCAGCTGATGCGCACCAGGCCCTGGGGTTCGGAGCGGTTGCGCTCGATCAGTTCGGCAGCACTCTCCGCTTCCACCCGCATGGCCAGGCAACGCTGGTAATAGGCCTGGCCGATTTCGGTCAGCGAACAATGCCGGCTGGTGCGATGCAGCAGGCGCACACCCAGGCGCTCTTCAAGCTCGGCGATGCGCCGGCTGAGCTTGGACTTGGGCATGTCCAGTGCACGTCCGGCCGCAGCGAACCCACCATGCTCCACCACCTGGGTGAAGTAATAAAGGGTGTTGAGATCTTCCATCATCGTTCTCCAAATAGAACGCTATGACTGATTTTTGCAGTCTAGCGCACCAAAGGCTTCGGTTTTAAGCTTTATCCATCGCAGCAAACCACAGATTCGGAGGCCACATGAAAAACATCATCGGTATTTACACCAGCCCGCGCGGTCATTGGGTCGGTGACGGTTTTCCGGTCCGCACGCTGTTTTCTTACGACAACCTGGGTAAGCACATCAGCCCGTTTCTGCTGCTGGATCACGCCGGTCCTGCTGAATTCAGCCCGACCACGGCGCGCCGTGGCGTTGGTCAGCATCCGCACCGCGGCTTCGAGACCGTGACGATCGTCTACAAGGGCGAAGTGGAACACCGTGACTCCACGGGCAGTGGCGGCAAAATCGGCCCGGGTGATGTGCAATGGATGACTGCGGCTTCGGGGATTCTCCACGAAGAGTTTCACTCCCAAGCCTTTGCCAAAAGCGGCGGCACCCTGGAAATGGTGCAGCTGTGGGTCAACCTGCCGGCCAGGGACAAAATGGCCGACGCCGGTTACCAGACGATTCTTGACGGCGACATCCCGGCCATCGCGCTGAAGAACGATGCCGGCAGCCTGCGCCTGATCGCCGGGCAATTCGACGGCCACACCGGCCCGGCGCGCACCTTCACCCCGATCGACGTCTGGGACCTGCGCCTCAAGGCGGGCAAGCCGCTGACCCTGGACCTGCACGAAGGCCGCAATACGGCGCTGGTGGTGTTGCGCGGCACGGTTCAGGTCAACGGCCAGGAACGGGTCCGAGAAGGCCAGCTTGTTCTGTTTGGCCGCGATGGTCACCAGCTCAGCCTGGAAGCCAATAGCGACGCGGTGGTGTTGCTGCTCAGCGGCGAGCCCATCGACGAACCCGTCGTTGGCCAGGGTCCGTTCGTGATGAACAGCGAGCAGGAAATCCACCAGGCCTTTGCCGACTTTCAATCGGGCCGCTTCGGCCGGATGAGCGGTTGAACTCAATGCTGCACCGCTGTGGCGCGGCCGGGTCGTGTGACTACGCTTGCCTGACCGCGATTTAAACAAAAAAACCGAAATCACTGCGCCGGCTTGATCGGCATCGATAAATAGCGAGGATTACCCCATGACTACTTCCTACAAACGTCTCGACAAGGATAACGCCGCGGTTCTGTTGGTCGACCATCAAGCAGGCTTGCTGTCGCTGGTGCGCGACATTGATCCGGATCGTTTCAAGAACAACGTGCTGGCCCTGGCCGACCTGGCCAAGTACTTCAAGCTGCCGACCATCCTGACCACCAGCTTTGAAACCGGCCCGAACGGCCCGCTGGTGCCAGAGCTCAAGGCACTGTTCCCCGACGCGCCCTACATCGCTCGTCCTGGCCAGATCAACGCCTGGGATAATGAAGATTTCGTCAAGGCGATCAAGGCGACCGGCAAGAAGCAGTTGATCATCGCCGGTGTGGTGACCGAAGTCTGCGTGGCGTTCCCGGCGCTGTCGGCCCTGGCTGAAGGCTTTGAAGTTTTCGTAGTGACCGACGCTTCCGGCACGTTCAACGAACTGACCCGGCAATCGGCCTGGGATCGCATGTCGTCCTCCGGCGCGCAGTTGATGACCTGGTTCGGTCTGGCCTGCGAGCTGCATCGCGACTGGCGCAACGACGTGGAAGGCCTGGCCACTCTGTTCTCCAACCACATCCCGGACTATCGCAACCTCATGACCAGCTACAACACCCTGACCAACAGCAAGTAAGCGCGCCCATAGCCCCTTGCAGGAGCTGGCGAAGGCTGCGATCTTTTGATCTTTCGAGATCCCAAAGATCGCAAGCTTCGCCAGCTCCTGCAATGCGTGCGATGGTTGCGTAAATGAGTCCCTGCCGGAGCCGCTCGATGCTGTCATTGCTCACCGATCACCCGTTGTTCTGTGCGCTGGCCCTGATCCTCATCGATTTGGGGTTGTGGCGCCTGATCAGTGCCAATGGCAGCCAGTGGAAACTCGTGGCGCGGCTGGTGATCTTTTCGCTGTTCAGCGTCCTGCTGTTCAACGAAGGCTTGAACCCGCTGGAACCGGCGCCCTGGGCCGACAATGTGCCTTTGCACCTGGCCGCAACCGGCTTGCAAATCGGTTGGTGGCTGTTCGGCGCACGCACGCTCACGGTATTGATTGGCGCGGTGATGATGCAGCGGGTCGGGCACACCGGTCGCCTGCTTCAGGATCTGCTTGGGGCAGTGATTTTTCTCATCGCCATCATCGCCGCCCTGGCCTACGTGCTGGATTTGCCGGTCAAGGGTGTACTGGCCACCTCCGGCGCCCTGGCGATCATCGTCGGCCTGGCGTTGCAAAGCACCCTGAGCGACGTGTTCTCCGGGATCGTCCTCAACACCACCAAACCCTATCAACTCGATGACTGGATCTCCATTGACGGCACCGAAGGCCGGGTGACCGACATCGACTGGCGCGCCACCCGCCTGCAGACCTCCCAGGGCAGCATGGCGGTGATTCCCAATTCGCTGGCGGCCAAGGCCAAGATCATCAATTTCAGCCGGCCCACTGACATGTTTGGCGTCTCCATCAGCCTGCAATTGAGCCCGCACGCGCGCCCGCAGAAAATCATCGATGCCCTGGAGCGAGCCATGCAGGGCTGCCGCTATTTGTTGGCCAAACCGGCACCGTGCGTCGCGCTCAAAGTTTCCAGTGCCGCCGGCGTGGAGTACGAGATCAGCGGCTTCGTGGCGTCGATGGAGCACAAGCGCATGGTGCGCAATCTGCTGTTCGACCTGGCGTTCCGCCATTTGCAGGCCTCGGGTGTAAGCCTGCTGTCGAGCGTCGAATCCAATGCGCCTGCCGGCCTGTCACGGCCACTGGCATTGCTGGACAGCTCGAGCATCTTCTCGACCCTGCGTCAGGACGAAAAGGAGACCTTCAGCCAGAACATGAAGCTGCAGAACTTCCGCGCCGGCGAACTGATCCTTCCGGCGGGTGAGGTCAGCGATCATCTGTTCATCATCGAATCCGGCGTGGTGTCGGTCGAGCTGAGCCGTGATGGCGTCAGGTTCGAGTCCGGGCGCATGGGGCCGGGTGAAGTAATCGGCGAAGGCGGGATACTCTCCGATACCGCGCTGCCGGCGGACTTCACCGCCAAGACCTTCTGCAGCCTGTACCGCATCGAAAAGGACTACCTGAAACCCTGCCTTGACGCGCGCCATGACATCAGCGAGGCCATGACGGCGCTGCTGGATTACCGCCTGAACAAAGCCCGAACCCTGACCATGGAAACGCCCAAGGCGGTGGAGAAAAAAGGGTTCCTGCAATGGCTGCGGCGCCGTAGCGAAAGCTAGCTGGCGCTCTCAGTGCCTGTACTGATGCTAACTCCCACAGTTGACCGCGTTTCTCCCGTCACCCCGTCCCTCCTGTGGGAGCGAGCCTGCTCGCGATGAGGCCATCACCGCCACGGCACACTCACCAATGGCCTACCCAACTTCTGAAATATTGGCTATTTGAGCAACCCACCGACGGGTTTAACGTAGCTCCACCTTCACTTGTTCCCGGAGCCCGTCATGAAACCTCGCATCGATTTCTACACCGCTTCCCCAGACGCACTCAAAGCCATGATCGCGCTGGAAACCGCCGTCTCGAAACTGCCGCTGGAAAAGACCCTGATCGAACTCGTCAAGCTACGTACCTCGCAAATCAACGGCTGCGCCTTCTGCCTGGACATGCACAGCGCCGATGCGCGCAAAGGCGGCGAAGCCGAGCGTCGCCTGTACACGCTGTCGGCCTGGCGTGAAACCCCGTTCTTCACCCCGCGCGAACGCGCCGCACTGGCCTGGACCGAGTCCCTGACCCTGCTCAGCCAGACCCATGCGCCGGATGAAGACTACGAACAACTGGCCGCCGAGTTCAGCGCCAGGGAAATGGTCGACCTGACTGTGGCGATTACCACAATCAACAGCTGGAACCGCCTGGCGGTAGGCTTTCGCAAGATGCCGCAGGACTGAGCAACGCCTTAAGCAGGCAGTCAGGACTTTTGTAGGAGCGAGCTTGCTCGCGAAAGACCGGAGGGCGCTGCGGGGTGTCAGGTGACCAGTGTCATCGTTAACGACCATCGCGAGCAAGCTCGCTCCTACAGGGGATTGGTGGTAGGCGCAGCATTTGTGTTCGGCGCAGATCACTGTGGGAGCCGGGCTTGCCCGCGATGGCGTCTGCGGATTCGACATTGATGTGGCAGGGAGATTGCCATCGCGAGCAGGCTCCCTCCCACAGGGTATTGGTGGTGGATGCAGCATTTGCGTACGGCGCGCGTCTCTGTGGGAGCCGGGCTTGCCCGCGATGGCGTCTGCACATTCAACATTGATGTGACTGGGGAAGAAAGTGGCTCCCACATTGGATATTCGCCCGGCTCGGGCGCAGTGTGGGAGCCGTGCAAGAGGTACTTAGACCCGCTCAAATATCGCTGCAATGCCCTGGCCGCCGCCAATGCACATCGTCACCAGCGCATACCGGCCGTTGATGCGGTGCAGCTCATGAATGGCCTTGGTCGCAATAATTGCCCCCGTCGCGCCTACAGGGTGCCCCAGCGCAATGCCCGAGCCATTTGGATTGACCTTGGCCGGATCAAGGCCAAGCTCCTGACTGACTGCGCAAGCCTGGGCGGCGAAGGCGATGTTTGCCTCGACCACATCCATATCCTGCACTGAGAGCCCCGCACGCTTGAGCGCCAGGCGCGTTGCGGGGATGGGGCCCAGGCCCATGAGTTCGGGCTCGACACCCGCATGGGCATAGCTGACCAGTCGCGCCAGCGGGCGCAGGCTGTTGCGCTGCACCGCGTCCCCGGTGGCCATCACCAATGCCGCAGCGCCATCGTTCAACCCCGAAGCGTTGCCCGCCGTTACCGAACCGTCCTTCTTGAACGCCGGCTTCATCTGCGCCAGCTGTTCCAGGGTGGTCGCCCGAGGGTGTTCGTCGACGTTGAACAGAATGGTTTCCTTGCGCCCCTGAATTTCTACTGTCGCGATCTGTTCGTTGAAATACCCGTTGGCAATGGCAAAGGCTGCGCGCTTTTGATCCTCCAGGGCGAGGGCGTCCTGCATTTCGCGGGTAATGCCGTTGCGCGCCGCGACGTTCTCGGCGGTGATGCCCATATGAATGCCGTGGAATGGGTCATGCAGGATACCCAGCATGTAGTCGACGGCCTGCACGTTGCCCATACGCGCACCCCAGCGCGCTGACGGCAGCAGGTATGGCCCGCGGCTCATGGACTCGGCACCGGCGCCGATGGCGATTTCGGCATCGCCGAGCAGCAGCGTCTGGGCCGCGCTGATGATGGCTTGCAAGCCAGAGCCGCACAGGCGATTGACGTTGTAGGCGGGCGTCTCCTTGGGGATGCCGGCGTTCATTGCCGCTACACGGGAAATGTAGGCGTCGCGGGTTTCGGTGGGGATCACGTTACCCATCACCAGATGGCCGACCTGCGCCGGATCGACGCCGGAGCGTTGCAGGGCGGCCTTGACCGCAGTGGTCGCCAGATCGGCCGGTGGCACGTCCTTGAGCGAACCGCCAAAAGTACCAATGGCGGTGCGGGCGGCGCTGACGACAAAAACTTCTGGAGTGTTCATGGGGGTGTTCCTTTCGACGGATTCTTTTCAGTGCTGCGATTGAGCAGGGCGCTCAGCGCTGTTTGCGCTTCCTGGGTGTTCAGGCGTTCGATAAACAGCAGGTTTTCCTGGCGGATCGTGGCTTGCAGTTCCGCCAGCGAGGCCTGCTTGAGCAATTGCCGGGACTGGCGCAATGCACCTTGCGGCAACGCCAGCAGACGTCGGGCCAGTTGCCGCGCGGCGGTCAGGCATTGCGGGCCGTCCTCGCACAGTTCGTTGGCCAGGCCCCACTGCACGGCGTCGGCGCCGCCCAGGGTTTCTCCCAGCAGCAGCAAACGAGCAGCGCGGGCGTGGCCAAGCAACCGCGGCAACAGCAGGGTGGCGCCGAATTCCGGGCACAGGCCGATGTTCACGAACGGCATGCGCAACTTGGCATTACGGCTGACGACCACCTGATCGCAGTGCAGCAGCAAGGTCGTGCCAATGCCAATGGCCGCGCCACACACCGCCGCGATCAATGGCGTTTGCAACTGGGTCACCACCTTCATCAGGTGAAATGCCGGGCTGTCCAGGTGAGTGGGCGGGTACTGCAGGAAATCCACCAGGTCATTGCCGCTGGTGAAACAGTTGTCGCCACCGGTGATGATGACCACGCCGATAGCCGGGTCCTCGTCTGCGGCCTGCAACAGGTCGGCGAGCTGCGTGTACATGGCGTTGTTCAGCGCGTTGAGCTTGTCGGGACGGTCAAACGTCAGCGTCAGTACGCCGGCGTCGCGGTCCTGTTTGATCAGATCGTTCATAAGCGACTCTGTTGTTCGATGCATCGGCCACTCTAAGCGCGGGACCTGCACCGGATCTATGACAAAACGGGTCAACGCACCTGCTTCTTTTTGCCATGTTGCAAGGCCGTGAGATTGGCGACACACCCATTCGGGGTATGGTGCCGCCGCCCTGATCGCTCAATAGTGGCTGCATCCGCTCATTTAGAACGCTTGAGAAGGTGAATTTGCCATGCGCAAGGCTTTCAAGTTGATGTTCAGTGTGATCCTGGTTCCTTTGTCACTCAATGTGCACGCCGCCGAAGTCGACGGTGCGAAAACGCTGCGGTTGTACAACTGGGCGGATTACATTGGCGAGAAAACCCTTTCCGACTTCGAAAAAGCCAGCGGCATCAAGGTCATATACGACACCTTCGATGCCTACGAAACGGTCCAGGCAAAGCTGCTCACCGGGCACTCCGGCTATGACCTGGTGGTGCTCAACGCGTCCCTCGCGCCGCCCCTGATCCAGGCGAAAGTATTCCAGCCGCTGGACAAGAAATTATTGCCGGGCTGGAACAACCTTGACCCCAAGGTGCTGCAGGACCTGCAGGGGTTCGACGCCGGCACGCAGTATTCCGCGCCCTACACCTGGGGCAGCAACGGCATCACCTACAACGTCGACAAGATCAGGGAGCGCATGCCGGATGCGCCGATCGGCTCGCTGGCAATGATCTTCGATCCCAAGATTGTCTCGCGCTTCGCCGACTGCGGCGTGACCCTGGTGGATGCCCCGACCGAAGTGATTCCCCTGGCCCTGAAGTACCTCGGCCGCGACCCGCGCAGTGCCGCGCCGGCGGACCTGAAGGCCGCGCAGGAACTGCTGTTGTCGGTGCGCCCCTTCATTCGCAAGTTCGACTCGGTCAACTACCTGACCAGCCTGCCCAATGGCGATGTGTGCATGGCCATGACTTGGTCCGGCGACTATGCCACGGCCATGGCGCGCGCCGAGGAGGCCAAGCTGAAGATCAACCTGGCGTACTTCATCCCCAGGGAAGGTTCGCTGATCTGGTTCGACAACCTGTACATCCCGGCCGATGCGCCGCATGTCGCCAATGCGCACAAGTTCCTCGACTACCTGATGCAGCCTCAGGTGATGGCCGATGTCACCGATTACATCCACTACGCCAACAGCAACGCGGCTGCCACGCCCCTGGTGAACGCCGAAGTGCGCAACAACCTGGCGATTTATCCCGATGACGAGACCCGCGCGCGGCTGTTTCCACAGAAGACCCAGGACGCCAAGGACATGCGCGCGATGACGCGAGTCTGGAGCACGGTGAAAAGCGGGATTTGAGCTTTCAACTATTCGGTTCGAGGTTTTTCCTATGGCTACCCAAACTCAACACATTTTTTCCGCTGCTGAAGAGTCCCGGCTGGTCAAGGCCGACAAAGCCCACTACATGCACGGTTATCACATGTTCGACGAACACGCCGAGCAGGGCTCGCTGAACATCGTCGCCGGTGATGGCGCTTATATCTACGACACCCAGGGCAACCGTTTTCTCGATGCAGTGGGCGGCATGTGGTGCACCAACATTGGCCTGGGACGCGAAGAAATGGCCCTGGCAATAGCCGACCAGGTGCGCCAGCTGGCCTATTCAAACCCGTTCTGCGACATGTCCAACAACGTGGCAATCCAGCTCTGCGAGAAACTCGCCAGCCTGGCCCCGGGCGATCTCGACCACGTGTTCCTGACCACGGGCGGCTCCACCGCCGTGGACACCGCCTACCGGCTGATCCAGTACTACCAGAACTGCCGTGGCAAGCCGGAAAAAAAGCACATCATTGCTCGCTACAACGCTTATCACGGCTCGACCACCCTGACCATGTCGATCGGTAACAAGGCCGCCGACCGCGTCCCGGAATTCGACTACGCCCACGAGCGTATTCACCACGTGTCCAACCCCAATCCGTACCGCGCACCTGACGGCATGGACGAGGCACAGTTCCTCGAGTTCCTGGTCAAGGAGTTCGAAGACAAGATCCTCGCCATCGGCGCCGACCAGGTGGCGGGTTTTTTCGCCGAGCCCATCATGGGCTCGGGCGGGGTGATCATTCCGCCCAAGGGCTACCTCAAGCGTATGTGGGAAGTCTGCCAACGCTACGACATCCTGTTCGTCGCCGACGAAGTGGTGACCTCGTTCGGACGGCTGGGCAAGTTTTTCGCCTCGTGGGATCTGTTCGACGTGCAACCAGACATCATCACCACCGCCAAGGGCCTGACGTCAGCTTACCTGCCGCTGGGCGCCTGCATTTTTTCCGAGCGCATCTGGAAGGTTATCGCCGAGCCGGCCAAGGGCCGTTGCTTCAGTCACGGTTTCACTTACAGCGGGCATCCGGTGTGCTGTACGGCAGCGCTGAAGAACATCGAAATCATCGAGCGCGAACAGCTGCTGGAGCACGTCGATGCAGTCGGCGCGTATCTGGAAGAACGCCTGGCGACCCTCGGCGAGCTGCCGCTGGTTGGGGATGTGCGCTGCCAGAAGTTCATGGCCTGCGTCGAGTTCGTGGCTGACAAGCGCAGCAAGGCGTTGTTTGCCGACGAGATCAACATTGGCGAGAGGATTCATTCCCGGGCGCAGTCGAAGGGCTTGCTGGTACGCCCGATCATGCACCTCAATGTCATGTCGCCGCCGTTGATCCTGACCTGCGCCCAGGTCGATGAAATCGTCGAGACCCTGCGCGAGTGTATTCTTGAGGTGGCGGCCGAGCTCCAGGCGAGCGGGCAGTACCAGGGCCAATGATTGCGTCGAACAGGCTGTTACCAGGAACCCGCTCACCCGCTAGACTGCGGGGCATGAGCAAACCAGACGACGATACGCTGATCGCACTGCCCTTCGGGGCCCTGCACAAATGGCACGGGCAAATGCGCGAGGCGTTTGCCCATGTGGACGCACCTGATGCACTGGCTGACCTGGCGTCTGCCCTGGAGCATCTGGTGGGTATCGAGTCGGTGATGATCAGCCTGGAGCACCGCGATCGGCCACCGCAGCTGTTGTATCAGCGCGGCATCGCCCAGCAGTACCAGGTGTCGATTCTCGATCGCTATTTCTCCGGCGGTTATTTGCTTGATCCTTTCTGCCTGGCAGTGGAGCAAGGCCTGGCGCAGGGCTTTTACCACTTGGAGGAAATCGCACCGGATGACTTTTTCGACAGTGAGTATTACCGCACCTATTACCTGAAGGCGGGGTGCTCGGAAGACAGTTATTACATTGTCGATACCGGCAATGACACGAAGATTTCTGTGAGCCTGTTCCAGGGTTTCGGTGGCGAATGCCTGCGGGGCGAACAGTTGAATTTGCTGCGCGCGGTCGAGCCGCTGGTGTGTGAGTTCATCAGTGAGTTCAGCCAGCGTGGCATGCAGCGGATTACGGCCGTCCAGAGGCCGCAGGATGCTGCAGCAGGAGACAATCTCAAGCAACGGGTGCAGTGGGCCTTCGAGCATTTCGGCGGCAACGTGCTGACCGAACGCGAGCGCGAAGTGGCGCACATGGTGCTCAGGGGGCACTCGGTAAAGTCCACGGCGAGCGAACTTGGCATATCGCCGGAGACAGTGCGCATGCATCGCAAGAATTTGTATCTGAAGCTGGAGGTGGGTTCGCAGTCAGAGCTGTTTGCGTTGTTTATCGAGTGGTTGCGCCAGCATTGAAAGTCAAAAGATCGCAGCCGCCAACATGATCGGCTAACCCTGCACGATCGCCCCATTTCACCGTCGCGCCAAACGCCTCACGGCCCGCCTGCAACGGCACCATTTCGCCATGCCCGCCGTGGGCAATGGCCGGGAATCCATTGCTTAGGTTTAATAGGAAGCATTACTATTCACGTCCCGTCTCCACAGCACGCCGCAATGACCCCCAAGCTGCCCCGCAGGCCCGGCTTTTTCGAGCATTACGAAGAGTTGGTTGGCACCTGGACCCGTCGCCTGAGAAATCGTCAGCAGGCCGAGGATCTGGCCCACGATACCTTTGTGCGGGTGCTTGAGTCGGATCCGGCGGCGGTGGAGCAGCCTCGTGCATATCTGCATCAGACAGCGCGCAATATTGCAGTGGACGGCTATCGTCGCGAGGATCGACGAGGCGCCATGGAGTCGGGGGCGATCGATCACAGTGTGTCCTCGTGCGGCGACCCGGAGCATTTCGTGCAGGCGATCCAGTTGGCCGATTCCATCGAACTCGCGCTGGCCGAGTTGCCGGTCAATTGCCGCAAGGTGTTCGTGTGGCAGAAGATCGAAGGTCTGACCCAGGCCGAGATCGCCGAACGCCTGGGACTGTCCAAGAACATGGTGGAAAAGTATATGATCCGCACGCTGCGGCATCTGCGCGATCGCCTGGATGGGTTGCAATCATGATCGGTCGCGTCTTTCCATTCTCCGCCAAACAGGAACTTCCATGATGGATACTCGTGATTGCGCGTGCGGACCCACGGCGGTTCGCGATGAGGCGGCGCGCTGGTTCGTGGTTTTGCAGGAGCCGGTGGTGGATGTCCTGGAGCGTCAGCAGTTTGCAGCCTGGTTGGCCGAGCACCCGCAGCACCATTATGAATTCCAGGTACTTGAAGGCATGTGGTCGGCGGCTGACCTGCTGCCGGCGGCGCGTCTGCAGGCCTTGTGTGACGTGCCGCCAGCGCGCAGCACACGTCGGCCAATCTTGCGTTATGCCGTGGCCGCCAGCGTGCTGGCCGTGGCTCTGGGGCTGGGCTGGTTCACCACGATGGATCAGCCGGCTACCTACACTGGCGAGTTCTCCACGGCGCTGGGCGAGCGTCAGCAAGTGGCGTTGCCGGACGGTTCGACGATCGACCTCAACAGTCGCAGCCGTATTCAAGTGCATTTTGCGCAGCACCGTCGCGCCGTCGAGCTGACCGAAGGCGAGGCGATGTTCAGCGTCGAGCACGACGCCGATCGTCCGTTCGTGGTGGAGTCGGGCAGTGGCAGAGTCACGGTGACAGGCACCCGTTTTGATGTGCGCCGCGACGCCGGCGAAACCCGCGTGGTGGTCGAGCAGGGCACCGTCAAGGTCCAGGGACGGGACGTTGCCGATAGCCCCTCCATCGACCTCGTCGCCGGCATGGGCACCCGTGTCGATCTCCAGGGCAAGGTCGCCGCGGCGTATGCGGTGGATGCAGCGCAGCTGACCGCCTGGCGCAGCGGCAAGCTGGTGTTCAATAACGCGAGCCTGAGCGAAGTGGCCGCCGAAGCCTCCCGTTATCGTGACAAGCCGATCACGGTCGCCAACGACAAAGTGGCCAATCTACGCCTGACCAGCGTGTTCAAATCTGACAACACCGATGCCCTGTTGAAGGCCTTGCCAAGCATTCTCCCGGTAGCCGTGCGCACCCTCGATGACGGCAGTCAGGAAATAATTTCAAAATAGATTCAGGTTTTTTTCGAGTTCTTCGTCTTCTTGTCCAACTGCAACTGGTTTGCATTAACAAACGCATGCTCTTGCGATTCACAGGACAAGTTTCGACGTGAAAAAAACCATCGCCCATAACAAAAAATCACCCTGGTTGCCGCTGGCCCTGGCCTTGGCCGTCAACTGCGCGCTGCCCCAGGCATTTGCTGCGGACGCCATCCACATCGAGGCGCAGCCGTTGGGGCAGGCCTTGAGTCAGCTGGGCCAGCAGACTTCGCTGCAGGTTTTTTTCAGCCCGGAGCTGGTCGCCGGCAAACAGGCACCGGCCGTAGACGGTAAACTTTCCCCCGAGCAGGCCTTGCGCCAGCTGCTGCAGGGCAGCGGCCTGGATTATCAGATCGATGCAGGCTCGGTGACCCTGACCCCCACACCGACTTCCGCCCAGGAAGGGCCGCTGGAGCTCGGCGTGACGGATATCAAGGTGGTCGGCAATTGGCTCGGCGATGCCGATGCAGCCGTGGTGCAGAACCACGCCGGCGCACGCACGGTGATCCGTCGCGAGGCCATGGTCGAGCAAGGCGCAATGACGGTCGGCGACGTGTTGAAGCGGGTACCGGGCGTGCAGGTACAGGATGCCAACGGCACCGGTGGCAGCGATATTTCCCTGAACGTCGGCGTGCGCGGCCTGACGTCGCGCCTGTCGCCACGCTCCACCGTGTTGATTGACGGCGTACCGGCAGCCTTCGCGCCCTATGGCCAGCCGCAACTGTCGATGGCGCCGATCTCCTCCGGCAACCTCGACAGCATCGACGTGGTGCGTGGCGCCGGCTCGGTGCGTTATGGACCGCAGAACGTGGGCGGGGTGATCAACTTCGTCACCCGGGCGATCCCTGAACAAGCGTCCGCCGAGATAGGCACCACCCTGGAAGCCTCCCGGCACGGTGGCTGGAAGCACATCGATACGGCGTTCTTCGGCGGTACGGCGGACAACGGCATGGGCGTGGCGCTGTTGTATTCGGGCGTCAACGGCAACGGTTACCGTGAGCGCAACAATGGCAACGACATCGATGACGTGATGCTCAAGACCCATTGGGCGCCCACCGATGTGGATGATTTCAGCCTCAATCTGCATTACTACGACGCCAGTGCCGATATGCCCGGCGGTCTGACCCAGGCGCAGTACGACGCCAATCCTTTCCAGTCCGACCGCAACAACGACAGCTTCACTGGACGTCGCAAGGAGGTGTCGTTCAAGTGGGCGCGGCAGATCGATGACCGCACCCAGGCTGAAGTGCTGACTTACTATTACGACAGCTTTCGTGGCAGCAAAATCGCCGCGCGCGATCAGAAAACCCTCGGTTCCTTCCCGCGCACCTACTACACCTTCGGCATCGAGCCGCGGGTGTCTCATGTGTTCGACCTCGGCCAGACCACCCAGGAAGTCAGTGTCGGTTATCGCTACCTCAAGGAGGGCATGCACGAATCGGCCAGCCGGTTGGGGCTGAACGACAGCAACGAGCCGGTGGTGAGTCCGGGCGCCGACGGGCATGTGTACCAGGACCGCACGGGTGGCACCGAGGCCAACTCGGTCTACGTGGACAACAAGATCGACGTCGGCAAGTGGACCGTAACGCCGGGCATCCGCTTCGAACACATCAGCACCGACTGGCACGATCGCCCGGTACTGGACACGGCGGGCAGGCCGGTAGCGGAAAAAAACCGCAGCATCGACAGCAACGAACCGCTGCCGGCGCTGAGTGTGATGTACCACCTTTCCGACGCCTGGAAGCTGTTCGCCAACTACGAAACGTCCTTTGGCAGCCTGCAATATTTCCAGCTCGGCCAGGGCGGCACCGGTGACGAGACGGCCAACGGCCTGAACCCGGAAAAGGCCAAGACCTATGAGATCGGCACTCGCTACAACGATGACGTGTGGGGCGGGGAGGTGACGCTGTTCTACATCGACTTCGATAAAGAACTGCAGTACATCAGCAATGACGCGGGCTGGACCAACCTCGGTGCGACGACTCACCAGGGCCTCGAAGCCTCGGTGCATTACGACCTTGCCGCGCTGGACCCACGACTCGATGGCCTGACGGCCAACGCCGGCTTCACCTACACCCGGGCGGTGTATGAAGGAGAAATTCCAGGCTTCAAGGGGCGCGACTTGCCGTTCTATTCGCGTCAGGTAGCCACCGCCGGGCTGCGCTACGACGTCGATCGCTGGACCTGGAACGTGGACGCGTTCGCCCAGTCAAAACAGCGCTCACCGGGTACGGCAGTGAACGCCGATGGCAGTTTCAGCGGCAATTACATCACCGAAGGCACCGCGGATGGTCAGTACGGCGACATTCCGGGGTACGTCACCTGGAACGTGCGTGGCGGCTATGACTTTGGCGCGACGCTGTCTAACCTGAAGCTGGGGGCGGGGGTGAAGAACGTCTTCGACAAGCAGTACTTCACCCGTTCCAGCGACAATAATGCGGGCATGTATGTGGGGGCACCGCGGACGTTTTTTGTGCAGGGTAGTGTTGGGTTTTGAGATCAAATTAATGTGTTGGGTTTAGCCAAGAATTGGGCGTTATCGTTGACCTGCATCGTCGGAACGCCGTCCGGATCAAGCTTTGCTCCCAATGTTATCACCGCCCATAGGTGTTCATTTCAATTCGGGATGTGCGCACAAACGCGCGCAGCGCGCCGGCTTGATGCCTTGGTCGGCCCGAAGGCCGCCACGGCGAAGTTCTTGATCGCAGGCGCCCCGTTAACCACGCTGGCCGAACGCAGGCATTGCGTAGCGGGGAAACCGGCAAGGATGCCGGTTTAGCCGCGCTGGGCCAGGGATGGCCCATCGCGGCGACCCGCGGAGCACTGCCGGAGTGAGGGCACACCGAGCCTAGGCGAGGTGCCGAGTGGTGGGGCAGAAAGCGCTTGGTTACTTGGCGCTTTTCCAAGTAACCC
>NZ_JZRI01000159.1:0-41228 GCF_000952175.1 Pseudomonas sp. ES3-33
GTCAAATTCCGCTCAATCCAAATATAAAATTGCACAATTCAAGTACTATTCACACTTCAAAACACGGACCACTATCGGAAAGCTCTGAGATTACGACAAGTGCATCCTTATACAGCCTGAGACCGAAGGGTTTCAGCGAACAGCCTGAACCAGGAAGCTTTCAAAGGTTGCAGGACAACGGCTTGGGCGGTACCCTTCTGCCGTCGTTGTTTACTCACGACCGGGCTTGGAAACCCGTTCAAATCTGGGAGCGCATCAGCGTTTTATTCATGATTACAGGTGATTTTTTACTCCTGCGATCTTGGTCTATTGCGGCTGTGCGTGGGGCGTCTTCGGACGTGCCGGTTTACTGGATTTTCGGTTTTCCAACCTTGGAGCTTCATCATGCGCAGTATAAATCCGTTCGAAATTTGGCTATTTCTTCTATGCGATTCCCGATCGCATGACGCCCCACCATCCACCCTCCCACACGGCCTCTCCATCACCGGAGGTGGCAAATGACCGACAATCCCGAACTCAAAACCATCGGCTTCACCCCCGCGATCTACCTCGGTAATCAAGCGATGTTTCACGTCATTGGTGGCGTGCCCATTGCCGATGCGTTATCGATGGCTTCGGATTTTCTTTGCCTTGCCAAGTCGCTGACTGAGGATGCGGCTTATGCGAAGGACAATGGGCGGCATGCTTGGGCTGCGCATTATCTGGTGTCTATGGGTAAGGCGTTGGTTGATGATTCGGTGAAGGTTTTGATGCGGGAGCGGGGGAATTCTGGGGGTTAGTCTGAGGGTGGGCTTGCGATGGTGCTGGGTCATCTGGATTTGTTGTGGATGATCTGGCGCTATCGCGGGCAAGCCCGCTCCCACAGGAGTGTGTGAGGGTCTGGATTTTGGTTGTCTGCCAGGCACTGAGGACTGGGGGATTGGGGGTGGCTGGGCTGGCGCTATCGCGGGCAAGCCTTGCTCCCACAGAGATAACTTTCCCAGAAATAACTTCCACGGGGTAACTTCCACAGGTCTCCCACCGGGGGGGGCTTCCACAGAGGTAACTCCATGGGGGGGGTCCACAGCGGGCTTTTTGGAGCGGGGCTCCCGCTGGTTCGAGGTCGGTGCGAATGAGGCCAGGCCCGAGCTTATCGGGGGTTTGCCCCCGCTTCAGAGCAGGTGCTGGGAAATCAACTTGGAGATTTCCACCATAGAAGTCCGGCCAGTGAATTCGAATTTCACTCTGCCCAGCGACGAAAAGTAGATCTCCAGTTCGGAGTCCAGATCGAAGGTTCCCGACGTTTCCACCGAATACGCCACGATGTTTTTGTACGGCAATGAAGTGAAGTCTTTCTTGCTGCCCGTCAGCCCCTGGACGTTCACTGCGATGATGCGTTTGTTGGTAAACACCACGCCGTCGCGCATGGATTTGTAGGAGTCGATGACCTGCTCCCCCTCCAATAGCAGTGCGGTAACCCGTTCGGCGTATTCGTCGTTTTGCTTGAGTTTGAAGAAGCCTTTGTTGTTGAAGTCGATCATGTGCCATTCCCTATGGGTTAAATGCCTATCTAAGCATGTTGCCGCAGGCTTACCTACTCCTCCCCCGCCGTGGCCTTCACGGCCACTTCGATCGCCCGAACGCTGACCGCCGCAAATATCGCGGTCATCAACACGCCGTTGAACCCGGGCAGGATCGCCGGAATCCGCGTTACGCCAAGTTTGGGCACGCAGCACAGCAACAAGTGCCCCCGGCGATACCGCGATGCTTTCGCTGTGCGCCGCCACCTGCGTTATCATCGCCCGCCTCTGCGCACCAAGAGCCTTGACCGGATGTCCGTAACGCTGCTACCAATCGCCGATCTTCACTCCCTGCCACCGGTTCTCGCCGGCCCGCTATTGCGGCGTCTGGAGCCCACGCGGCTGGTGCTGTGGCTGGTGGGGTCGCGGGAGCTGGAGCTGGCCCTGCGTTTGCAGGGTGTCGCCGACATTCGCCTCGACGCCACGCAGTGCACGGTGATTGCCGTGGGCCGCCATGCTTTCGTGCATTTGATCGATGTGCCCCTCGACAGCGCCCTGCCCTGCGACACGCTGATCGAATATGACGTGTTGATTGACGGGGCCGGCATTGCCGACTGGGCGCCGCATCTGTTGTATGGCGACGCGCTGCGACCGAATTTTGTGCTGCGCTCGCGGGTCGATCAGTTGCTGCACGGTTCCTGCCGCAAGCCGCATCATCCCGCTGCCGACGGTTTGCTCTGCGTCGATCAGTTGCTCGCGACGGCGCACGAGCCGCAGCAGCGTCCCGCGTTGCTGATGATGACGGGCGACCAGGTGTATGCCGACGACGTCGCCGGGCCCACGCTGCGGGCCATTCATGCGCTGATCGAGCGGTTGGGGCTGTTCGAGGAGCACCTCGAAGGCGCGGTGGTCAGCGACAGCGCCAAGCTCTATGAGCACCCGGCCAGTTATTACCACCGTGCGGATTTGTTACCGGCGCTTGAGAGCAACGAGACGTTGCGTGAGCGATTTTTCGGTGGGGCGCGCAAGCCGATTTTCACCAGCAGCAGCGCCGATAATCATTTGGTGACGTTTGCCGAGGTGATGGCGATGTACCTGCTGGTGTGGTCGCCGACGGCCTGGACGCTGATTGCGCCACAGCCGCCGGTGCTGACTGCCGAGCGCCGTGAACGGTATGCGCTGGAGCAGACGCGCATCGATGGTTTCAAAGCTGGCTTGGGGCGTGTGGCCCGGGCGCTGGCGCATTTGCCGAGCCTGATGATTTTCGATGACCACGATATTACCGATGACTGGAACCTTTCCGCGCAGTGGGAGGAAACGGCCTACGGGCATCCGTTTTCCAAGCGGATCATCGGCAATGCGTTGATCGCCTACATGCTGTGTCAGGGTTGGGGCAATAACCCGGATGCGTTCAAGGATCTGCTGAAGAAAACTGCGCAGTTCAGCGCGACCGGGCAGGACCGTTACTTGGACAGCCCGGTGCAGGACGACCTGATCGATGACCTGCTGAAGTTTCAGCAGTGGCATTACGTGCTGCCCACCAGCCCGGCGCTGGTGGTGATCGATACGCGCACCCGGCGCTGGCGCAGCGAGATGACGCTGAAGCAGCCTTCGGGGTTGCTCGATTGGGAAGCGCTCAGCGAGTTGCAGCAGGAACTGCTGGATCACCCCTCGGCGATCATCGTCTCGCCGGCGCCGATCTTTGGTGTGAAGTTGATCGAGACGGTGCAGAAAGTATTCAGCTGGTGCGGTTTTCCGCTGCTGGTGGATGCGGAGAACTGGATGGCCCATCGCGGCGCCGCGCAGGTGATCCTGAATATTTTCCGACACTCGCGCACGCCGGGTAATTACGTGGTCCTGTCGGGGGATGTGCATTATTCCTTCGTCTACGAGGTATTTATTCGACACCGCAAGGGTGGGCCGCGTATCTGGCAGGTCACCAGCAGTGGCATCAAGAACGAGTTTCCGCCGAGGCTGCTGGAGTGGTTCGACCGGCTCAACCGCTGGCTCTACTCGCCGCGCTCGCCGCTGAACTGGCTGACCAAGCGCCGGCTGATGCGCATTGTGCCGCATGTGCCGGAGCATGCTGAAGCGGGTGAGCGGCTGTGGAATTCGGCGGGGATCGGGCAGGTGTTCTTTAACGAACAGGGTCAGCCCCAGGCGATTTATCAGCACAACTCAAATGGCCTGCCGAAGACGCGGATGGTGGCGCCGCAAGAGGACTGACGGGCGCGGGTCGCTTGTATCGCGAGCAGGCTCACGCCTACAAAGGAATATGTATGTTTGCACGGAGCAAGTTGGTACCTGAACTGATGGTCAGCGACATCAGGAAAAGCCTGCATTTCTGGACGGTATTGGTCGGTATTCCGATTGCCTACGAGCGGCCTGAAGTCGGGTTTGCCTACCTTGACTTGAACGGCGCGCAGCTGATGCTGGAGCAATACGATCCCGGCGAGGGGCAATGGCTCAGTGGTGCGCTGCGGGCGCCCTTCGGTCGGGGTATCAATTTCCAGATTACTGTTGAATCGGTTGAACCTGTTTTGCGGCGGCTGGCTGAAGTTCAATGGCCGCTGTTTCGAGCCTGTGCCGACACCTGGTATCGCGCGGGTGAGGTTGAAGTGGGCCAGCGGGAGTTTCTGCTGCAGGATCCGGATGGGTATCTGGTGCGGTTGGTGGAAAGCCTTGGGGAGCGTACCAGTCAGAAACCGACCTGATCCTGGCGGAATGCAGGATGGCGCATTTATCGGAAAAGGCCTACATCACTAGCAGAAACGTCTCGGCGGCTATCGAGTGATACTCAGCTCATACGCAAATGCACCGTTTGCGTAGCGACCACTCAGAGGTATTGCCTTGCCATCCTGTACTCATTTCTGTACGTTCTTTGCTTCAGGCGAGGACTACAATATGCAAACCATCAACTATACGACAGCTCGAGCGCACTTGGCCGAAACAATGGATCGAGTGAACGAAGACCGTGCTCCACTGCTGGTGACTCGTCAAAAAGGTGAGCCGGTGGTGATGATGTCCCTGGCGGAATACAACGCTTTGGAGGAGACGGCATATTTACTGCGCTCTCCAGCCAATGCCGAGCGCCTGATCAAATCGATCGGCAATTTGCGCGCAGGAAAAACCAAAGCCAGGCAACTCATTGAAGAATGAATATCGAGTTCACTCCTGAAGGTTGGGACGACTATCTGTGGTTCCAACACAATGACAAGGCAGGCCTCAAGCGAATCAACCTGCTGATCAAATCAATTCAGCGCGAGCCTTTCACCGGACTTGGGAAGCCTGAGCCGCTCAAACACAATTTGAGCGGCTTTTGGTCACGGCGAATCACAGCAGAACATCGCCTTGTGTACGCGGTTGAGGACGGAGAGCTTCGGGTTGTGATGTGCCGGTATCACTACTGATCTGGGCTTGGTAAGAGTTGCCGCAGGCTCGGGCCGCGTTCGGACGATTTTTTGATCTTCGGCGGTTTCCGCGTTATCCAAGATCAAGATCAAAAGATCGCAGCCTTCGGCAGCTCCTACGGGGTTTGCCGGGATTTTCCGGGATTTTCCGGGGGTTATCGAGGGTTACCTGGGTTGTGGTTGGTTTGGTGTGATCAGATCGCCCGGCAGATTCCTCTGACAATCATCTCCACCTCCCGCTCATCAATGGTCAACGGCGGCAGCAGGCGGATGGTTTTGCCGCGGGTTACGTTGATCAGCAAGCCTTGGTCCCGGGCGGCGATCAGGGTCAGGTCGCGGATGGGCTGCTTGAGTTCAATGCCGATCATCAGGCCCCGACCACGAATGGCCAGCACGTTTGGGTTGTCTGCCAGTTCGGCGCGCAGTCTGGTGAGCAGCCGCTCGCCCTGGCGTGCGGCGTTTTCCAGTAGTGCCTGTTCCTCGATGATTTCCAATACCGTGCAACCGACACGGCAAGCCAGCGGGTTGCCGCCGAAGGTGCTGCCGTGGCTGCCGGGGGTGAACAGGTCGGCGGCTTTGCCGCGGGCCAGGCAGGCGCCGATGGGGATGCCGTTACCCAGGCCTTTGGCCAGGGTCATGACGTCCGGGACGATGCCTTCGTGCTGGAACGCGAACCACTGGCCGGTGCGGCCGATGCCGGTCTGGATTTCGTCGAGCATCATCAACCACCCATACCCGTTGCACAGTTCGCGCACGGCTTTCAGGTAGCCGGGGGGCGCCGGTTGCACGCCGCTTTCGCCCTGGATCGGTTCCATGAGGATCGCGACGATGCGTGGGCCGTGCCGTTGCTGCACCCGCTCAAGCGCCTTGAGGTCGCCAAAGGGCACTTTGACGAAATCTCCCGGCAGTTCGCTGAACCCCAGGCGCACTGCAGGGCCGTCGCTGGCGGACAAGGTGCCGAGGGTCCGGCCGTGGAAGGCATTTTCCATGACCACCACCAGCGGCTGCTCGATGCCTTTGCGCCAGCCGTGCAGGCGCGCCAGCTTCAGCGCGGTTTCGTTCGCTTCGGCGCCGGAGTTGTTGAAGAACGCCCGCTGCATGCCGGCCAATTGGGTCAGCTTCCCGGCCAGGCGCTGTTGCCAGTCGATGCTGTACAGGTTGGAGGTATGCAGCAACAGGCCGGCCTGCTCGCTGATGGCCGCGACGATTTTCGGGTGGGAATGGCCGACGTTGGTCACCGCCACACCCGCCACCGCGTCCAGGTACTCGCGACCGGCCTGATCCCACAGGCGCGTGCCCAGCCCTTTGCAAAAGCTCAGGGCCAGGGGTTGGTAGGTGGTCATCAGGCAGGCGGCGGTCATGACATCAAGCTCCATCAATTGTCGGTGTTTTTGCAGTATGGTTAGCCACTTGAGCTGGATAAACGCTGCAACCCTTCAATGATATTAAAGCTGGGCTTGATAATGGATTTGTTCCAGGCAATGACCGTTTATGTGCGGGTGGTCGAGAGCGGCAGCATGACCGCCGCCGCGCTGCAGTGCGCCATGTCCACCACCATGGTCGGCAATCACCTGCGTGCGCTGGAGCAGCGCCTTGGCGTGCGCCTGCTCCATCGCACCACCCGCCGCCAGCGCCTGACAGAATTCGGCAGCGCCTACTATCAGCGTTGCCTGGAAGTGCTGGGGCTGGTGGCTGATTCCGAGCGCCTCGCCGAACAAAGCCAGGACACGCCCAGCGGCACGTTGCGCATCACCGCACCGCTGACTTTCGGCACCGAAAAACTCGCGCCGGCCCTCAGCGAATTCGCCCTGCGCTACCCACAGGTCAAACTGGACGTGATGCTCTCCAACGGGCGCCCCGACCTGCTGGAAAATGGCCTGGACGTCGCCTTTCGCCTGGGCGCCATCGAGCCGAGCAACGTCATCGCCCGCCCGCTGATCGACTACACCCTGACCATGTGCGCATCGCCGGCGTACCTGGCACGCCGGGGCAATCCGCTAACACCCCAGGACCTGCAACAGCATGACTGCCTGGCCTTCGCCTATCCGGCCGGGGACGACTGGCAATCGGTGGCGAAACATTGGCGCCTGAGCGGTCCGGAGGGTGAAGTGATGGTGGCCGTCAGCGGCACATTGCTGATCAACAGTTCGGCGGGCCTGCATCAGGCGGCCCGCACCGGCATGGGCATCGTGATGCTGCCGGACGCGCTGGTGGAGCAGGACCTGGCGAGTGGAGCACTCGTGGCGCTGATGCCCGACTACCAACTGCCCAGCCGGCCCATGAGCCTGATTTATGCCCAGGATCGCTACCGCCTGCCCAAGCTGCGCCATTTCGTCGACTTCGCCATGCAGCGATGGGGCAAGCAGTAGCCATTCAAACCCGGCATGCACTAGTCTGCGCGGAGACCTGATCGACATGGAGAGCGACGATGTTTAGTTTCTGCGTCGAGCATCTCGCTTCATCAACACGCCAAGGACAGCCAATGACATCCCCTACCCTTTACCGCCGAGCCACTTCCCAGGATTTGCTGGCCATTTGCAGATTGGGCCAGCAACTCAACAGCCTGCACCACCAGCACCGGCCGGACATCTACGCACCCTCTACCGGGGATTTCGCCCGCGACAGTGACTTCTGGCGACCCAGCCTCGAGGGCGAAAATCACGCGGTGTTCCTCGCCGAACAGGCTGCCACGGTGAAGGGTTTCATCACCGTGCAAGTCACCGACTCGAAGGGCTCGCTGATGCAACCGCAGCGAGTCGGGCGCATCGGTTCGGTCTGTGTTGACCAGGCGGCCAGAGGCCAGGGCGTTGGCCGCGCATTGATGGCGCAGGCCCAAGCCTGGGCGCTCGACCAGGGCGCGGCGGATTTGCGTTTGACCGTGTGGGGCTTCAACGCGCCGGCGCAGCGCCTCTATGCAGAACTGGGGTTTGAAATGCGCGCGTTCGAAATGGGCAAGCGCCTGACCGATGTGCAGGCCTAAGGTTATGACCCGCCCTTGATCAGCACCGGTTTCTCCTGGTATCGATCCGCAAACAGCTGCTTCAGCTGCGCCACTTTCGGCAAGTCGTTGATGACGATGTAGGGATAGGTGGGATGTTCAGTCAGGAAGTCCTGATGTTCATCCTCAGCCGGGTAGAAACCGTTGTAGCTTTCCAGCCTGGTCACGATCGGTTTGCTGAACGAATGCGCGGCGTCGAGCTGGGCGATGTACGCCTGGGCGACCTTTTGCTGCTCGCCGCTGCGGGTAAAAATCGCCGATCGATACTGAGTGCCGCTGTCCGGCCCCTGGCGATTGAGTTCGGTGGGGTTGTGGGCCACCGAGAAGTAGATTTGCAGCAGGGTGCCGTAGCTGACCTGAGTCGGGTCGAACGTGACTTCGACGGCTTCCGCGTGCCCGGTGTCGCCGTCGCTCACTCGCTCGTAGCGAGCGGTATCGGCCCTACCGCCGGCGTATCCCGACTCGGCTTTTTGCACCCCCTTGACGTGCTGGAACACACCCTGCACGCCCCAGAAACATCCGCCGGCGAATACCGCGGTTTCACTGCGGGCCTGGGTGGTTGAGTCGAGTGCCGGAGGTGGAATGACCACTGCGTCCTCGGCGCCCAGGGAGAAGGCCGAGCATTGACCGATAACGCCAGCAGCCGTCAGGGCCAGCAGTGTGCGACGCCAGGTGAAGGATAATTTCATGGGTCTTGCTCCAGAAACGAAAGATCAAGCCGGCGTGAACTTCATCGCCAGGCCGTTCATGCAGTAACGCTGGCCAGTGGGTTTGGGCCCGTCATCGAAGACATGGCCCAAGTGACCGCCACATCTTCGGCAGTGCACCTCCTCGCGCACCATGCCGAATGAACGGTCCTGACGAATGCCCACCGCGTTGTCCAGCGGCGCCCAAAAACTCGGCCAGCCGGTGCGGCTGTCGAATTTGGTGGCCGAGGAAAACAGCGCCCGGTCACAACCGGCACAGGCGAACGTACCGTCCCGGTGCTCATCGTTCAGCGCACTGCTGTAGGCGCGCTCGGTGCCCTCTTCGCGAAGGATTTCGTATTGCTCGTCGCTCAGCAGGGCGCGCCATTCACTGTCGCTGTGCGTCACTTCGAAGACCTCTGCGGCATTGGCATCGCCAATCAAATCGCCAATGAATGAGCAGCGACCGGCAAATGTCGGCAATACACCGACCGCCAGGGCTGCAACCCCCAGCCCGCCGCTCGCTACGAGAAACTGCCGTCGTGAAAACATGCTCGTCTCCAAAAATCCAGGGGGCCTTTCATGGAACACAGCCTAGGCTGAGTGTGATCGCCAAATCCTCACGGAGAGTTAAATAAATCGTGATAACTCGATGGGCGAAAAACCCGCACACTACGCACACCGCGCTGAAGGATTAAGCTTGATGGAACAGACCAAACGCGTCCTGGTGGTCGAGGACGACCTGCATATTGCCGACCTCATCTGCCTGCATCTTCGTGATGAACATCTCGAGGTGGTGCACTGCGCGGACGGGAACGAAGGCATGCGCATGCTGCAGCAGGGAAGCTGGGATGCGCTGATCCTCGACCTGATGCTACCCGGGGTCGACGGGCTGGAAATCTGCCGTCGCGCCCGTGCGATGGCGCGCTACACGCCGATCATCATCACCAGCGCCCGCTCCAGTGAAATGCACCGGATCCTGGGCCTGGAGCTGGGTGCCGACGATTACCTGGCCAAGCCCTTTTCCATGCTCGAACTGGTGGCGCGGGTCAAGGCGCTGTTGCGGCGAGTGGATGCGATGGCGCGCAACCTGAAAATGGACGCCGGCAGCCTGAGCCTCGATGGCCTTTCCATTGACCCGATCACCCGCGACGTCGCCCTCGATGGTCGGCGCCTGGACCTCACGCCCAGGGAGTTCGACTTGCTGTACTTCTTCGCCCGCCAGCCCGGCAAGGTGTTCTCGCGCATGGACTTGCTCAATGCGGTGTGGGGCTACAGCCACGAGGGTTACGAGCACACGGTGAACACTCACATCAATCGCCTGCGGGCCAAGATCGAGGCCGACCCGGCGCAGCCCGTGCGCATCCTCACGGTGTGGGGCCGTGGCTACAAGTTCGCGGCGCAAGAGGACCAGCCATGAAGCTGACCCTGACACAACGCCTGTCACTGGTGTTCGCCGTGCTCCTGCTGGTGTGCTGCGGCACGTCGGCGTGGATGCAGGTGCGCGCCAACCAGATCCATGAGCAGGAGGTGGTGCAAGGGTTGTCGAGAAACCTGGCGCAACACATTGCCAATGACACGGTGCTGATGAACAGCCAGGGCCTGATGCCCGATGCGGTGCGCAACCTGTTCAGCCAGTTGATGCTGGTGAACCCCAGCGTCGAGGTGTACCTGCTGGACCCTGCAGGCCGGGTTGTCGGCAGCGCAGCACCCGAGGGGCGGATTCGCCGCGAGCAGGTGGACCTGGCGCCCATCCAGCGCCTGCTCGCTGGCGATGCCCTGCCGATACTGGGCGACGACCCGCGCAGCGCCGACGCACGCAAAGTATTCAGTGCCGCGCCGTTGACGGTCGATGGCAAGCCGGTTGGCTACCTCTATGTGGTGCTGCTCGGCGAGGAACATGACCGCTTCGCCGAACAAGGCGCGACCAGCGCGGCGCTGAACACGGCACTGTGGTCAATCGGGCTGGTGGCGTTGTTATGCCTGATTGCCGGTCTCACGGCCTTCTCGCTGATCACCCGGCCCTTGAGGCGCCTGACCGCGAACGTCAGCCAGTTCGATATCGACGGCATGCCGCAAACACCCCCGGCGCCAGTGGAAAAAGCCGCCAGCCAGGACGAGATCGCCGTACTCGACGCCGCCTTCCGCCAGATGCAGGCGCGCCTGAGCGAACAATGGCGCTCGTTGACTCGCCAGGACCAGGAGCGGCGCGAGCTGGTGGCGAACATCTCCCACGACCTGCGCACGCCCCTGGCGTCGTTGCATGGTTATCTGGAAACCTTGTCGCTCAAGGACGCGACCTTGTCCGTGGCCGACCGCCGCCGTTACCTGGGCATCGCCCTGGATCAGAGCCGCAAGGTTGGCGGGCTGGCACAGTCGCTGCTGGAGCTGGTGCGGCTGGAGCATGGATTTGTGCAGCCCGTGCTGGAGCGGTTTTCCCTGACCGACCTGGTGCAGGACATATTCCAGAAATTCGAACTGACCGCCGAAGCGCGCCAGGTGCAGCTCAAGGCCAACTTTGCGCCAACGGTGTCCGGGGTGTTTGCCGACCTGGGGCTAATCGAGCGGGTACTGACCAACCTGTTTGACAACGCCCTGCGCCATACGCCGGTGGGCGGAATCATCAGCATCAGCCTGGTGCCGCAGGGTGGGTTCGTCGAGATCACGGTCAGTGACAGCGGCCCGGGGATTGCTGCGCAGTTGCGTGAGGGGTTGTTTCTGCGGCCGTTCAATATTGGCGGCGCGCGGCGGGATGGCGGGTTGGGGTTGCGAATTGTGCAGCGGATTTTGCAGTTGCATGGCCGCGAGATTCGTTTGCTGGATGTCCCGGGGCAAGGGGCGACCTTGGTGTTTTCGTTGCCGGTGGATGAGGAAGTTGCCACGCAATTGGCGGTGCGGTCGATGAATCTGAATACGCCGGGAAAGGTCTGACGGACCGCGCTGCCTGCATCGCGGGCAAGCCTTGCTCCCACAGGGCTCTAAGGCGGGCAAGACACGTTCGGATAGTTCACCCCGTGCGTGAAAATAGGCCAATGCACAGAACCCGACAGGACTACTATCCACGCTCGCTTTTCGACACGGACACGTCAAGATGCTCAACGCCCTGCAAAACACCCCACCGTGGGTCTACGCGCTCTTTGTGCTGCTTTGCTATTTCGGGATCAAGGCCCTCTCCCCCACCCGGGAAAGCAAAATCTCGCTGCTGATCACGCCGCCGATCCTGCTCGCCTGGTCCCTGTATTCGCTCAATCTGGCGCTGCATCCGGTGTTGTCGCTGGGCTTCTGGCTGGTCGCCGTACTGGTGGGCAGCGCCACTGCACTGCTGATTTTTTCCAGCCAGGACGTCAGGCTGGATGCCTCGAGAGCCGGGCTGATCCTGCCCGGCACCAGCAAGACCTTGGTGCTCTACCTGCTGTTGTTTGCGGTCAACTACTACTTCGGCTATGAGGCGCAGGTTCACCCGCAACAATCGAACACGCTGCCAGTCATGTTGCTCAAGGCCTGTGCGTCCGGGATTGCCAGCGGTCTGTTTTGCGGGCGCTCGATCAGGTTTTATCAGGTGTTTCGCGGCCTCAAGGCAACTCATGCGTAGGAGCTGGCGAAGCCTGCGATCTTTTGATCTTTGGCTAGGTGGGGGCCGCCAGGATCAGGATCAGGATCAAAAGATCGCAGCCTGCGGCAGCTCCTACGGGGCACCGAGGTGGATGTTTTGGCCGCTGGCCTGTTCGTCCGTGACAACACGGCGCCGGTCCAATAGATTAGGCGGCCTGAAAAGGCCCCGGGCTTTCTCGCCTCATCCCAAGTTAAAAGAAGTAGTGAAATTTCAATGTCCGATTCCAGTACCGCTGAATCCGTAGTCACCTTGTCGTCCAAAGCGGAATACGAAAACTCCATCAATCTTTCACAACACCTGCCACAGGCCAAGACCATCGCCGAGATGGTCCTGGACTCGTTCCAGTCGACCCGTGAAAGCGACCAGATCCGCGAACTGCGTGCCGCGATCCGCCAGGCTCACGACAGCTTCGACGATGACAAGGCCTACGAACTGATGGGCGAACTCAAGCAGCTCAAGGACGCCGAGGCCGCTGATATCGCGGCACTGGAAGACCTCAGCAGCAAGTTCCCGATCAGCCGCATCCTGTCCAGTTTCAAGGACGACCCTGCGTTCCAGGAAATCGTCTACGGCCTGGCGCTGAAAGTGCTGAACCAGACTCATCAGGCCATCAGCAATCCGGGCAGCAGCAAGGGCAAGACCGTGCGGGCGAAGAAAGAAGTCGAAGTGTTCACCATCAGCAAGGACGGCGTGAGCGTCACCTTGCCGCTGCGCACGCCGCGTTCGCGCCTGAACCTTGATCGCCAAGCGCTGGAGTTCCTCGGTTTCGCGTTCGTCGGTGAAGGCGATGAAGCGGAGCTGGAAAGCGAAACCTTCCTCGACAACGCCGGGACTGAACAGGCGGTCAACCGCAAGAACATCATCACTGCGCTGCAGCAACAGACCGCGTTCGATGGCTTCAGCATCGCTGCCCAGTAACACACCTCCCGCAGCGCAGCGCCCTCCCCGTGGGGCGGGAGCTCGCTCCCCCTGGACTGCGTAGCGGCCGCGGAATAGTGGCAGCACCGCTTCTTTTGTGAGTGCTGCCCACTCAAGCGCGAGCAAGCCACAGGCTCTTTCGCCAGCTCGTGTTTCTCCCAAGCCCCGCCCTTGTGCGGGGCTTTTTATTGCCTGCGATTCAGGCAAGTCCGCGACTACTGTTCCAGTATCGAAACAGCACTAACACTTCCCTTAACCCTCGAGCACCATGGGTCCGCCTGCGGGGAGCGTCTACTCACTGTCCAGCCCAGACCTCAGTGGTGCAACTGCTGAGGCCTGCATGAACACACTTCCCCTGTACCGTCAGTTAGCCAATCACTACCTCGACGCGATCCGCAGCGGCACCTTGAAAAACGGCGAACGCTTTCCGTCCATCCGCCTGATGATGGAGAAGCACGCAGTCAGCCTGTCGACGGCGGTGCAGGTGTGCCGGGAGCTGGAGGGTCAGGGGGTGCTGGAGGCGCGCCCGCGCTCGGGCAACTATATTCGCCAGCCGGAACCCCTGCCGCACCCCCTGCCACCGGCACCGCTGGCTGCCGATGCCTATGTCGGCATTCACCAACAGGTGTCTTCGGTGCTCAAGGCCAGCCAGCGAGCGACGATCAAGGTCAATTTCGCCAACCCCTATTGCGCACCCCAGCTCTACCCGCTGAAGACCCTGCAGGACCACATGGTCAAGGCGTTGCGTCAGAACCAACAGCTGCTGGGCACCACCGCGCCCACCAGCGGCAACCTCGCACTGCGCAACATCCTCGCTCGCCGCGCCCTGACCAGCAAAACCCACCTGAGCGCCGAGCAAATCGTGATCACCAACGGCGCCACCGAGGCGCTTAACCTGGCCCTGCGCGCCGTCACCCAGCCCGGTGATACGGTTGCCGTCGAGTCGCCAACCTTCCACGGCCTGCTGCAGATTCTCGAAAGCCTTAATCTGCGGGTGTGCGAGGTGCCGGCAGCGGCGCACTGCGGGATCAATCTGTTCGCCCTGGAACAATTGCTGCGCGGCTCTGAACCGATCCGCGCCGTGATCGTGATACCCAATTTGCAAAATCCCCTGGGCAGCATCATGCCCGACTCGCACAAGGCCCGACTGGTGCAACTGTGCGCCGAGCACGCCACGGTGCTGATCGAGGACGACACCTACGGCGACCTGGTAGACACCGAGCAACCGTTGTCCACGCTGAAACACTGGGACCGCAGCGACAACCTGATCTACTGCGCCTCGCTGAACAAGACCCTCGCACCGGGGATGCGCCTGGGCTGGATCAGTGCCGGCCGCTGGCACGACCGGGTGGAGATGCTCAAGCACAGCCAGTCGAGGGGATGTGAGGCGCTGTCGCAGTTGGCGGTGAGTGCGTTCATGAAGACACCGTCCTACGAGCGTTACCTGCGCCGACTGAGGAACACCCTGACCCAGCAGCGCCACGCGATGCGCACCGCGATCCTGCGCCACTTTCCCCAAGGCACCCGCGTGACCGAGCCGCAGGGCGGCACCCTGTTATGGGTGGAACTGCCGCCTGGGTATGCGTCGATGCGTTTGTTTCATGAGGGGTTGAAGGTGGGTATTCAGATTTTGCCTGGGGATATCTTTTCCAATGGGCCGGGGTTTGGGCACTGCCTGAGAATCGCGTGTGGCGCGCCGTTTACGCCGAGGATTGAGGAGGCGCTGGCGACCCTGGGCCAACTCCTGAAAAACCAGAAGTAAAGCCTGTTTGATGGAGATCCCCGGGATGTATACGTACCCCGTAGGAGCTGTATTTCAGCTCGGGTTTGGGTGCAGCCCCAGGGCGTTTTCATGCAGGCAAATGATGTGCGGGTCATCATTCCAATGCGGAAAACGCTCGGCGATCAGGGGGTCGTGGCCAGGGATGACGTGCTCCTCACCGTCCGCCAGACGCTCGATTTCGTTGAAGGCTTCCAGCGTTTGCGCCAGGTCATCGATAATCGGAAACGGACTGCGCTGGCGAATGTTCACCCACAAATGCGCAGCGTCCGAAGCCAGCACAATCCACCCGCGCCGGGTATTGACCCGCACCACCTGGCTGCCCGGCGTGTGCCCGCCCACCGGATGCAGGGTCACGCCGGCGGCGACCTCGACGGTACCCGTGTGCAAACGCATGCGCCCCTCGAACAGCGGCGGCAGCGCCGACATCACGTCATCGACCTCGTAGGTTTTGTTCACCGTGCGATGGGCCATTTTCGGCCCGGTGCAGAAGCGCAGTTCCGCCTCCTGCAGATGCACGGTGGCCTTGGGAAACAAACCCAGGTTTCCGGCATGGTCCCAGTGCAGATGAGTCAGGATCAGGTTGTCGACCTGTGCCGGATCAATCCCCAGCTGGCGCAGGGACTCTTCCGGCAGGCGATACATCTGACGGTTGCGCCGATCCGCAGTGGCCGGCTGGAAACAGGTGTCCACCACGATCACGCGTTGCTCATGGCGAATCACCCAGAAGTAGTAATCCAGCGGCATCGGCGCGTTCGGATCACCACAGCAGGCGTCGTACAGAAAATTCTCCCGGGCCGTGCGCTGGGCATTGGCACCGACACGGATGGCGAACACTTCGTACTCGGGAACGGGCATGGGGCAGCTCCTGGTTCAGGCCACCGAGGCGGTCTTGAGCGTCGGTCGGAAGTCGAAATCGATTTGCCCGGTGATACCCAGGTCCTCGGCCAGACGCTGGAGCCCGCTGTAGTCGCGCATGATGGTCGCGTTACGGTTGCTCTCACGGGTGTCGGCGATGATCAGCGCCGCGTCCTCAACCCCCAGTTGAGTCAGGATCGCTTCCCACATCGAGTAGTCCTGGGCGACAAAGGCACTCAGGGCCACGGACAACGTACGGGCGAAAAATTCCCGCTGCGGCGGCTGCATGTTCCCGTACATGACCTTGGCCACCTCGGCCAGGACCTTGCTGTGGGCATACTCGTCACGATTGTGCAGCTCGGCCACGCGACGGTTTTGCGGCTGGATGCTCTGATCGTCCGCCAATAGATCCAGGTAGGCATTGACGCTGATTTCGGCCACCACTGCAAAAGTGATGGAGGCCAGGTCCCGCTGCCACTGTTCGGGCAACGCTTCGCGCAGGGCCAGCAGCCGCAGATAGGTGACCGACGGCGGCAAGTCCAGCGTCTGGTCCAGCGCGCGGTCGACCCGGGTGCGCTCGATCGCACGCAGGTGCATCAGCGTGTGGTAGTGCTCGTCGATCAGCGTCTGCTGCATCGCCTCGCGAAAATGCCAGTCATGCTGCCCCAGGTATTGATTGGCGATGACGCTCAATGCTGGGTTTACCACGTGCTCTTCGGCAGTGACCGTGCGCAGGTTGTAGCCGATCCAGCCCCAGGTCAGCACGCTGCTTTTGAGCTCGTCGCTCAGGGCCTGGAATTTCGGGTGCTGGAAAAACGGCACCATGCACTCCGGGTAATCCGGACGCGCAGGGTCGAAGGCTTCGCCGGCCTGCCACTTGTCCGGCGCACACACCGTGGCTCGTTTGGTCCACGCCTGGTTGAGCCGCACGATCAATTGATGATCGACTTTGGCGATCTCGATGGCTGTTTGCATAACGCGTTACCTGTTGTACGCGTACCCACCCAGGGGTACGCAAATAGAATGAATGGCGCCGGAAAATTCAGGCCAGCCAATAGCGGGTCAGGTTGCGCGCCGGGTCATTGTATCGACTGCGGGCGTGGATCATCCGCCAGTTGTCCCAAATCAGCAGGCAGCCGTCAGGGATCAACACCGGGGTGTTGTGCTCCAGAAAGTACGCTTCCCCCAACACCGCGAACCGCGCCAGCGGCGAGGGGCTGTTGGCCACCTGCGACTGCTGCAGATCCTCTTTGCAAGGATTGACGTCGCCGTAGTGAAACTGGTTGTAGCTGAAGCGCAAGATGTCACCGTCCTGCGTCGGCGTCAGGATGTATTCCTTAACCCGCCGTTGCGCGGCCTCCCCAGGCTTGGCCGTAGCCACGAACTCCACTGGCGTCTCGACAAGCCACTGGTGCAACTGCGGCTCGGTGCGTTCCAGCCATGCCAGGAACTGGTAGCCGTCGACCAGCCCCGTATGGCCGCCGCCGCAGGTCGCCTGTTGATGACAATGCAATGCCAGGTAACGCGGCGGCGGAGCATAGACCGGCGCCTCGGTGTGCGGGCCGATACCGTTCATGCTCTGGGAGTACGGCAGGTCTTCGTAGCCCGGCTTGCGCGTGATCGCGAACGCCGTCTGGCCGTTGAACTGCGGAATGATCGGACCGAACTGCTGCAGTGTGCCGACCACGTCATCGTCAAATTCGTCGGCGGTCAGTACTGTCCAGCCCCGTGCCGATAATTCTTCGTGGCGGTGGCCCAGTGAAACATCAGCTTTGAATGCAATCCCTTGATCGGACATGGTGAGATTCCTGGCGGTTTATCCGGCGTTGACGGTGGCGGTGTAGGCGGCAATGAATTCGCGACAGGCGTTGCCCGGGCGATAGCGCTGCTCATCAATGCTGCGCACGGGGGTGATTTCGGCAGCGGTGCCCGTCAGAAAACACTCCTCGAAGTCGCCGAGCTCGGTAGGAAGAATCGTGCGCTCGACCACCTGGTAATCCAGCGCCCCGGCCAATTCGATTACGGTCTGGCGGGTGATGCCGTTGAGGAAGCAGTCGGGCAGCGGGGTGTGCAGCGTCCGGTCCTTGACGAAAAACACGTTGGCGCTGGTGGCCTCGGCGACATGGCCGCGCCAGTCGAGCATCAGCGCATCGTGAAAGCCGTTGTTTTCTGCATCGTGTTTGCTCAGGGTAGCGATCTGGTAATGCCCCGAAGCCTTGGCTTCGAACGGGCTGCTGCTGGGGGGCGGCCGGCGCCAGTCGGCGGTCTTCAGGCGAATGCCGCCCATGTGCCCTGCCGGGTCGAAGTAACTCGGCCATTGCCAGCAGGCGATCGCCAGGTGCACGCGATTGAAGCGAGCCGAAGTCGAGATCATTTCGCTGCCACGCCACGCCACCGGCCGCACGTATCCGTCGACCACGTTATTGCGCTGCAGCAGCTCATGGCTGGCCGCTTCCAGTTCGGCCAGCTCATAGGGAATCACGAAATCCATCAATTGTGCCGAGCGATACAACCGTTCGCTGTGTTCGCGCAGCTTGAAGATCCTGCCGTTGTACACACGCTCGCCTTCGTACACGGTGCTCGCGTAATGCAAACCATGGGTCAACACATGCAAGCGCGCCTGGGACCATTCGACGAACTCGCCGTCGAGCCAGATAAGCCCTTCGCGCTGATCAAACGGGATGCCACTCATGTCCATATCTCCTGGTGAATCGTCCTACGCCGTTTCCAGCAGGACCGGTATCAATTCGGGCGCAGTCAGCGGCTCGTCCTGAAAAAAGAATCGCCGCTCGCCAAAGGCTGGGCGCAGGTCATCGAACCAGCTGGCGTGGGGATCGAATTGCGCATGAAAGGTGCGCAGCACCCATTGCGGATCCCGGGCCTGGAGAAACTGCAACACGAAGACTTTTTCTCCGGCCACGGTTTCAATCCCGTTGATCAGAACCTTGCCGTAGAAGGTGCTCATCGAGGGGCCGCGCACCGTGCGGGCGAGCCCGGACACGCTGCGATAGGCCGCCTGGAATATCTCGAAGGCCCGGGCCAGCGGCATCGCGAAGTAATGACGAGGGCCGGTGTCGCGCTCGACGAACATGTAATAGGGCACCGCGCCAAGTCGCACGCCTTCGGTCCAGAGCTCGGCCCAATCGGCGGGGTTTTCGTTGATATGGCGGATCACCGGCGCCTGCATGCGCAACACGGCGCCGGTGGAGCGAATGCGTTCGACGGCCTGGCGGGCGATGTCCTGGCGCAGCTCGACCGGGTGGTTGTAATGCCCCATCACAGACAAGTGCTTGCCTGCCGCGACGATTCGCCGGAACAGTGCCAGCAGCTCGGGGGCATCCTTGTCGCTGACGAACCGCTGCGGCCAGTAAGCCACCGACTTGGTACCGATGCGGATACTGCGCAGGTGCGGTAACTCCAGCAGCGGCTCGATGTAGCCGGCCAGCGAGCGAGTGTTCATGATCATCGGGTCACCGCCGGTGATCAGCACGTCAGTGACTTCGGTGTGCACCCGCAGGTAACTCACCAGTTCCTGGGACTCACGGGCGTTGAACTTGAGTTCTTCTTCACCGATGAACTGCGCCCAGCGAAAACAGAAGGTGCAGTACGCGTGACAGGTCTGGCCGGCGCCAGGGAAGAACAGCACGGTTTCCCGGTACTTGTGCTGAATGCCCGGCAGGACTTTACCGTCCAGGCTTGCGCCGTTATGGGTCAACTGGCCGGCCGGATGGGGGTTCATGCGCAGCCAGATCGCTTCGATCCGGCGCTTGATGGCCGCAGCGTCGTCCTGCTCGATCAGTTGCTTGAGCGACGCATACTCCTGCGGCAACAGCATGTCCGGGTGGGGAAAAGTCATGCGAAAAATCGGATCATCGGGAATGCTGTCCCAGTCGATCAATGTTCCGAGCACGTATTCGTTGGTGCGAAATGGCATCACCCGCGCGACCACGTCCATGGCTTCCTGTAACGCTGGCGTGAGCCTGTGCCAGTACGGCGTCTCGCGGATGGTCCGGGCGTTATAGGGCTTGTATCTGTGCAGCTCCGACATTCCCTGCATGGCAGCGCTCCCGATGAATTCCTGACGAGTTACTGGGCAGTCGGTGCTATGCGCTCGATGTCCAGCCACGCCCGCACGCTGTCGCGGTCCCACTGCCGGCGAACATAGGCGGCAAGTCGCGCTGGCACATGATCGCCATTGGCAAGCAAGCGGTTGAGCATGATTGCCAGGTCGGTGTCAGCGATGCTCCAGTCACCGAACAGGTGATCAGCGCCGCCTTTGAGCAGGCGATCGGCCACGAAGAACAATCGATCCACAGCCACCAGGGCCTCCTCGGACAGGGGCGTGTCTTTTGTTCCGAAGTAGATGAGATCTGCCGGACGCTCCCGGCGAATGATCAGCAGGTCGCTGCGTAACCAGGCTTGAAGCTGGCGGGCCCGGGCGCGCAGCCGGGTGTCTGCAGGGAACAGTTTTCGGCCCTCGGGCGCGACTTCGTCCAGGTATTCGGCAATGGCCGAAGACTCTGAAAGCGCGAAGTCTTCGTGGACCAGGGTAGGTATCTTGCAAGTCATCGACAGGTCTCGATAACTCGCCTGATAGTTCTCTCTATTTTTCAAATCGAGGGTTACACATTCAAACGGAAGTTGTTTTTCTTTCAGCGCCACAAATGCCGACATGGCAAAAGCACTGACAAAATCCGCCCCTACGTACAACTTTATATTTGAACTTTCCATGGACCACTCCCTTGCATCAAGACTATTAATCCGTTGCACTGGAGTCGATGCTAGATAGTTGCTCACGCACTGAACAGATACAGAAATTATCTGTTTACACGGATACAGAAATCGCGCATCGGACAATACAAAAACAAAAACAGGGAGTCGGCTAATGCGGACTCCCGGAAGGACAGCAAACAGAGTATGGGGGTTGTCGAGGCTCAGCTCACTGCGGTAGCCATACTGGAAAGCAACGCCAATTGCGGCATGTTGCTCATGTTGAGCATGGCCATCGACTCGGTGGCGCTGGTGTTGACGAAGCCATGTCGGGTCCAGGCGGGCACCAGCAGGACGTCGCCGGTGCTGGCGCGCACCTCGTCATCCTCGCCCATGGTCAGCAGGCCGCTGCCGGCCTGTATGACAAACAGATGCCACCAGCCATGGGCGTGGCCATTCAACACAGCGCCGGGTTTCAACCATTGCATGGACACCGCCACACCCGGTGTCAACTTGCAGCCTTCGAGGCTGTTGTCGTGGGCCAATGCGACGATATCGACTTCGCTGCCCGCAAGACTTTCGCGCATTGCAGCAAGTTTATCGCTCGTCCATACCCGCGCACTCTGGGGCGGCTGATGCAAACTCTGACGAAACTCGTCATATGAAAAAAACGCACCTTGAACATTATTCATTCGCGCATTCCAACTTGATGTCGACGTCATTCACCGAACAATAGGTGAAGCCATCGACACTGTAAACCCAACACGCCGCGCTTATAACGCAGAAGGCCGCAGGGCTGCGATCATGTCCACTTCCACCGCCGCATTCTTTGGCAACTGATAAACCCCAACTGTGGTTCTTGTATGTTTACCCGCATCCCCCAGCACATGACTGAACACGTCCGATGCGCCATTGGCCACTTCACTGAGGTCGACAAAGTCCGCAGTGGATTTCACGTACACAGTGACCCGCACCAGCGACTTGATTTTATCCAGCGAGCCGATGGCATCCACTATCAACGCCAGCCCGCGCATGGCACTGATGCTGGCGGCTGCCTGGGCATCACTGAGGCTGAGCTCCAGGCCAACCCGTCCGGGGTATTGGATCTTGCCATTCATGCGCGGCACCATGCCGCTGATGTACAGCTCATCATGGTGCCGGACCAAGGGCGCGTAGTGGCCGCCGGCGGTGTTTTCGCCATAGATGTCGTAACCCAACTCCTTGGCGAGGGTGAGGAAGCGCTCATCACAGGTTGTGTGTTCAAACATGGGTATTACCTCTCAATCAAATCGTGTTCAGCCCATCGCTCTGGCGGGCGGCGCCAGGCAGGCGACTTCCATGCGCACTTCAACCGCCTCGGCCAGACGCAACAAGTCACTGGTGAGTTGCTCGTAGTCCTTGTTGAACAGGACGATGTGGCCGATAAATGAAGTGTTGTCCTTGACCAGCGCCGACACCGAGTCGCCGATGCGCCGCTCATACACGGCCGCCACCAACTCGATGCCGAGCATCCGTGCCACGGCGTCGATGTCTGGCAGGTCACGTAACAGGCCACCGCCCGGCGCCCTGAGCAGGCGAATGCCGCAATAACCCCGCGCGACCGGATCCTGTCGCTCGCACTGGCCCTCCACGGCCCACCTCACCCAGCGCTCCCATGGGTCGAAGTCGACAAAGGCAATGCGCGCCAGGTCCCAGATGTGCATGCCGCCAGGGCGCATGTTGGTTTCCACCGCCGAAGTGAGTTGGTCAGGGCGCAGGAAGATTTCGTTGTGGTAGGCACCGTTGTCCAAGGACACCAGCCCCGACATGTGCCGCCCCGCCGCTGCCAGGCGAGCCTGGGCATCACCCTGCAACGGCGCAGGCACCACCTGCTGGATCTCGGCCCGGAAGGCGCCTTCGGTCGTGGTTTTTTCGGTGATCCAGGTGCTGCCGGCCACGTAGTCCCAGCTGTACTCCCGAGCATCGCGAACCAATTCTTCAAGCACGATGCCGCCATTGCGATAAGGCTTGAGTGCCTGCCACGCCTCGTCGCATTCGGACGGGTGATGGATCACCCGGCAGCCGCGACTTGCACCTTCACAGGCGGGCTTGATGAACGCCCTGCCGCCCAGTTCGACGACCCGCTGGCGCAGTTCTGCCAGGCTCTCGACACGGGTTGAAAATACGGGACGGTAATCTTCGGGAGCCGTGCTGGAGGTTGCTTCGAGCTTGCGGAAAATCTGCTTGTCCAGCCCCGCCCGTGCTTCGTTGGGCGTGATGCCCGGGAGGCCGTAATGACTGGCCAGGGCCGCGCCGAGCAACACCCCGCGGTCGGAAAACGGCAGCACGCCGATCAGTTTCCAGCGATCGACCGCCAGGCAGCCCACCACCAGTTCCAGGGAATCGGTTACATCCTCGGGCGCCATTGAAGCGCTGCAGACGTGGTCCGCCACCTGGTCGTCATCAGGGGCAATGCGCTCGACCACCAGGATCAGCCTTGCGTTGTAGAGCGTCTTGCAGAGGTCGCGCAGCTTCTGGATATCGTGAACCCGGTTGCCGTTGTACCCGACCACTACTACGCATGACGTCGTCTTCATGAAACCTCCTGCCTGTGAAGCAAAAAAAGCAACCGCAATGGCTCAGTCTTGCAGCGCCGCGTTGGATGTGCGGTTGAGCCAGTACCACGCCAGAATCCCGCCCGCGCCGATGGCGGCCAGCAGCAACGCGTTATGGGGCGCCGGCACCACCCGCATGATCAGCACCGTGAGCCCGGCGCCGACGCCCAGGGACACTTCCTTGACGAACATGTTGTTCTGCTTGACCGAGAAGTAATCGAGGTAGCTGAAGGCGCACTCGGCGATGGACAGCAAGGCCACCCAGATCAACGCGCCGAGCAGGGTTTCAACATGAAAGGCCGCGGGAGACGAGAGCACCGCGAAGCCGGCGACGATGATCCCGATCACGGCGAGCACCTTGAAGCGCCCCGTGCGCTCGATGAGCTTCATCACCGGCACCTGGGCAAACACCACGACCGCACTGTTGAGGATCAGCATCAGGCCGTACCAGGCTGGCAACTCACCGGTTTCGAGCAGGATCGCTTGTGGAAGAATCGAGAAAACACCAAACAGCTTGATGCCCATGATGATGCCGGCGATCGCCCACGGCAGTTTGTTGCGCCAGCCGCTGCCGTCCTGTGACACCGGACTGGCCGCTGCTGACTGGGTGGTGAAGGTCGCGCCCATGGCAATTGGCACGCACAGCAGGACAAAGCTGGCAGCACCGAGGAAAAACACGGTCGGGGTCAGCAATGGCGACAGCAGGATCAGCCCGGCCAGCAGGCTGCCCATGTTCATCGCCACCCGGTTGTAGGCTGCGCCCTCCTTGGTCTGGGCCGCTTCGCTCTTGATCAGGTAACCGGCAATCGCGATGCCATAGGCAAACAGCGCCGCAGCGAACATCACCATGCCCTGATTGCTGGTGACGGCCAGCAGCACCAACCCCAGGGCGGCGCACAGCAAGGTGACGCTCAGGGAACGACGACCGAGCACCAGCAACGTCAACGGCAGCAGCAATAACAACGCCCGATAACCCAGGGCAAGGATGCTGTTGGTGGCGGTGTCGAGCCAGACGTTGGCTTTGCCCAGCACGGCAAACAACGACACGGCGGTAATGATCCGGATCGTGAACAGACGGATGTTAATCACCGGTTTGGCGATGGCGGCCGTTGTCTCGATACTCATGCAACACCTCTGGAACCAAATGATTGTGCGAGCAAAAAACGCCGACAATCAGGAAAGACTGTAAGGTGATGGTAGAGAGAGACGGGTGTCTTGATCAGAGCAAGTTCGTATAGAATCAAACGAACTTTACTGCCGGAGAGACCAGTAAAATGCAGGTTCAACGCGCAGTCATCGCGGCCATCGAATTCCAGCCCGGCGTACCGCTGGTGCAGCAGATCGTCGATCAGCTGTCGGTGGCGATCAACCAGGGCGGCCTGCCCCACGGCTCCCGCCTGCCGCCCATTCGCGAGCTTTCGGACCTGATGAATGTGGGCAAGTCCACGGTGGTCGATGCCCTGGATCGGCTGCGTGCCAAGGGCCTGGTGGTTTCCCGCCAGGGCTCGGGGCATTTCGTGCACCGCTCCAGCGCCATGCCCAAACTGGATGCCGGCCCCGACCTGCTGCCCCAGGACACGCTCAGCGTGGTCCGCCGCGCGGTGCTGCAGGACAACGGCGCACTACGTCCCGGCGCAGGTTTCCTGCCTTCCTCATGGCTACCGGCCGATGAATTGCTCAAGGCCGTTCGCGGAACCCTGCGCGACGCCTCCCTGCGCATGGGTGAATACGGCGTGGCCGCCGGTTATCCGCCGTTGCGCGAAGCCTTGCGGGTCAAGCTGACAGCCATCGGCATCGAGGTGCCGGTGGAGCAGATCGTCACCACCGCCAACACCGTGCAGGCCATCGATATGCTGATGCGCCTGCTGATCAAGCCCGGCGACACAGTGCTGCTCGACGACCCGTGCTACTTCACCATGCACACCAACCTGGCCTTGCACGGTGCCAAGGTAGTGACCGTCCACCGGGGTGTCGAGGGCATGGACCTGGAAGCGTTCGAGCGGACAGTCATTGCCCATCGGCCTGTGCTCTACATGACCAACAACAGTCTGCATAACCCCACCGGACACTCGTTCTCGCCGGCGCAGGTCTATCGCTTGCTGGAGTTGAGTCACCGCTACGGTTTCCACATTGTCGAAGACGATTTGTATTGCGACCTGCAACAACGAAGCACCCCGCGCCTGGCGGCAGGCGGACTGGACAACGTCAGCTATGTGTCCGGTTTCTCCAAGACCCTGACCGCCAACAGTCGCGTCAGCTACGCGGTGCTTGCGCCGCCACTGGCCGCACGCATGATCGGGCTCAAGATGGCCGCCGGCGGCATGACCTCGGAACTGGCCGAGCAGATCATCTGCAACATGCTCAGCGACGGCAGCTACGCCAAGCACACCCGCCGCACCGTGGACCGGCTCTACGACTCGAGCAACCGGGTGACCCGCTGGCTGGAAGAGGCCGGTTGCTCGGTGTCATCGTTGCCCCATGAAGGGTTGTTCATCTGGACCCGATTACCTGATGGGTTCCACGCCGAGACCCTGGCCAGAAAAGGCCTGGAAATCGACCTGGTCCTGGCCCCCGGCACCCTGCTCAGCAAAGCCCCGGACGCCTGCCAGCACCTGCGCTTCAACGTCGCCCACAGCGACAGCAGCCAGGTTCGCGAGCGCTTTTTCCGGTTGCTGGATACACCACAAAAATAGCCGACTACCGCCCTCCCCGTAGGAGCTGCCGCAGGCTGCGATCTTTCGATCTTCGCGATTTCTCTTCACCGCAAAAAGATCAAAAGATCGCAGCCTTCGGCAGCTCCTGCAGGGGTTCGGTTTGCCTACTCGGCATCAAACATTCGAAACATCCATCTTGTACCCCGCCCCGGGTGCGCCCTCGTGCAACGCGCACTGGATATCCGCGTACAAGGCGTTCGCCTCAGCCGTCGTGATCGATCGCGAACAATCTCGAAGCACCACCCGGAGCAGTACATTCTCCTGCCCTGGCAACAGCCCGAGGCGCTCGATGGCCTGCACAGGCAAATCAGCGAATCCCCAACGTCCCTTGACCTGCATTTCCTCAATCCATTCGGCGCAGTCACCGGCCGCGAGTAACATTTTTTCGGTCAACACTTCTTCGCTCAACCCCGGTGTAACCGCCAGGGAAATATCACGAGCAATCGACGGCAAACGCGAAACCGCACGCCATGGATTCAAATCATGCATCTGCGCCTGCACCCGTACATTCTGATCCCGCAGCAAGCGAATATCCGGAATGCCTTTGCGCAGCATCGTCAGCCGATCCAGCCCCATCCCGAGCGCCAACCCACCATGACGCGATGGATCTATCTGCAACCGTTCCAACAACGATTGCGCAATACGACCGCACTCCAGGACCTCGACGGGAGCGCCGTCATTTATCACGTTCACTTCGATTCCACCCTCGGTGTAGTGATGCGGGCTGTCACTGTAGACCCATGGTTTTTCAGGCACGGCCGCCTGAAGAATATCGCCGACCAAGCGCAGCAAATGCTCGTGCGTCGACAGCTGCGGATCACCGAGGACCCAGATATCCATTTGATGCGGCTCCGCGCAATGCCAGCGGTCACGACTGTCTCGGCGAAAAGTGATACCGGGCGCGGCCAGCAGTATCGTCTCCCCCGGCTGCCGACTACCAGCCGCACGCTGCAGCGCAGAAGGAATCTGACTGGTGGTTTGCGTACGCAACAGAGAGTGCTCATCGACCCAACGGGTATGTTCGCTGCCCAATGTGATTTCAGCGGGGTCATAGCCGAGCAACCCGTAGTTTTCCTCGGCAGATACAACACGGGGGCCTGTCTGTAGTTGAGCCTGGGGCCAGCCGCTTTCAGCCAGTCGCTGAAGGATTTCATTGAGCAATAGTCGGACGGCATGCTCGGGAGCGCTTTTTTCGGTGAGATCGACCAGTAACAGAGCCTGGTGGACCGCCGCATCGGTCAGGTATTTTTTTGATGCATTCACGCTAACAGCCCTCTAACGACAGTTGACTTCAGGGCTCTTAAAAACCACCCGACAAGGAAATCTAACGACAGAAGTTGAGCGCTCACAACCCTACGAACACCACATTCCAGATTTTCAGAACACTCCTTCAGAGACTTCCTACGGACTATCAAGCGCGCGCCATGAGCGAAAAACAGAATCGCCGGTCAACGACTGCCTGCCACCCTGCACCTTTTTTTGAGTTCTCGTAACACGCATCACATACCCGCACAGGTAATCAAACCGTCGTTCAAATGAGGTCAGTCACATGCTCGAATTAGGTTCCTTTCCAATCGCCAGGGCTCCAGCTATTCCAGATATCACATCAGCCTCTCCTCCTGTGAATTCCATGCAATCGGACTCAAAGCCTTACGTCGTCGACTTCAGTAATGCAGTTCCGGTGGCAGTGGAAAACGGAATGGGAACCAGCGCGAACCTTGGCAAGGTTGTATCGTCCGAGGGTGAACGTTTTTATCTGAAAGACGCAGTCAGTTATGACTCAACCAGTCCTGTAGTGAGAAATGCAATTACTTCACGAGAAGTGGTCAGCACCGAGATTTATAGCTTGTTCTTGCCAGCACCGAAAGCACGTATGGTTAATGAATGCAGCTGCATAATGGAGGGCGCAGACAACGAGAAGATTTTTATTGCTTCCCGACTTGAAAACTACCAGGATTTCGGCGATTGCTTGATCAAGGAAGAATTAGCGGATGACCTCGAACGGCAATTCAAGGAATTCACACATGAAGATGCTGCCGCCTTCAAACACAATGCGGTCATTGCGAAAACGCTCACTGGCGAATTGACCAAATTGCGTGATCAACACCTCGACTGGTGGGTAGGCGTCGATGGGAATCCGGATCAAGAGCTTGTTCAAGTCTACAGAGCCAAAGCACTACAACTTGAAGAAGTGATGCAAAAGCAATTTCATATATTGCCAGAGGCCTTGCAACGGCAATCGCAGGATAGTCTGGGTGTATCGCAACTGCTGGGAGACTGGGATCCCTTCAACGTGTTTTACAAGAACATGGGTATTGTCAAAAAGGGTGATGGGAGCCTGCACGTCATGCGCCTTGATTTTGGCAGCTGCCTGGATGTTGGCTTTCAAGGGCAAACCAAAGAAAACGGATATGAAACAGCAGTCAGTCAACGACCGGCCGTTTTCCCGGAACTGAAACATCGTTTCAAAAGGGAAGATGCAGTCTTTTCAGAAAAACTCCCCCTGCTTGCGCAAGAGTTTCATACCTTTCCTTACGCTGACCATGCCCAATCCATAGCAGGAAAAACCGAATGGGCGCATACCACGCGCATGAAGATTGGTTACCGGTGCAGCCTGTTGATGCAGCAAAAGGGCTCCGCACAAAATGCTTTTGAGACCATTATCAAAACACAGTTGATGAATGCGCCAGGTTTTAAATCGGCAGACGACCTGATCCAGGTTCTACACGCCCGCATGGATGCACTCATCGATAAGCAATGTGGTGGAAGTCACAAAATTATGGAGTGGGAGCAGAACAACCCCGAGCTTTCAGGCGCCATAAGAGCAGATCTTTTATCCAGACTGAGCATCCCAACAGTACCGCTAGTGAAGACCCAAACCCACTCCTATCCTATTGGTTTCATCAAAAGCTGAATGTCAAATAACTGATCGCCAGCACCGCCTATCTACCGACGACCTCCCCTGCCAGCAGATCGCTACAATGGTGTAACGCCGTACCCACAGGCTCATCCTCAAAAATATCAGCGTCAAGCATGAGGTCTCTGCAGGAGCTGCCGAAGGCTGCGATCTTTTGATCTTCAGCTATGTCTGTTCCTGCCAAAGATCAAAATCAAAAGATCGCAGCCTGCGGCAGCTCCTACAGGGGTTCGGCGTTGTACTCACTGGCGCGAGTAGCGAGATAGTCGCCCATAAAAAACCCCGCGCTTCTCTCGAAGGCGGGGTTTTTCTTTACGGCAGTCGACGCTTAAGGCGCGTACGTCAGCAACAACTCACTCGGCACTTTGAAGTCCAGGGACATCATCACGCTCAACGCGGTAATGGTGAAGATCGAGAACACGAACAGCTTGCGTGCCCAGACCGTGTCATCCACTGCCTTGTAGCCGGTCCAGGCCATGTACAACCAGTACATGCCCATGGCCGCGGCGACGGCGAGGTAGCTCATGCCGGCGTAGCCGCTGAAGGTCAGCATCAAGGTGGCCACGAGGAAGGCCAGGATGTAGAGCAGGATGTGCTTCTTGGCCACTTTGATCCCCCGCTTCACTGGCAACACCGGAATCGATGCGGCCAGGTAATCGTTGAAGCGGAAGATCGCGATGGCGTAGGAATGCGGCATCTGCCACAGGCTGAACATCACCAGCAGCGTCAGCGCTGCCATGTCGAAGCTGTTGCTGACGGCCACGTAGCCGATCACCGGCGGCATCGCCCCCGACAGACTGCCCACCAGCGTGCCGTGAACCGACTTGCGCTTGAGGTACAGGCTGTAGAAACCGACGTAGATGACAAAGCCGATCACCGCGAACAGCGCCGCGAGCGGGTTGGCCACCTTGTACAACAAGGCAACGCCGGCGACACCCAGGACGGTCGCGTAGATCAGGGCCAGTTTCAGGGAGATCAAGCCCTGCACCAGCACCCGGTTCTTGGTGCGCTCCATCTTCACGTCAATGTCGCGGTCAATGCAGTTGTTGAACACGCAACCGGAAGCGACGACCAGGGACGTGCCGATCATGGCGGCCAGGAAGATGGCCAGATCGACATGCCCTTTGGAGGCCAGGAAAAATCCGCCTGCCACTGAAAGCACGTTACCGAAAATGATCCCCGGTTTGGTGATTTGGATAAAGTGCTTCAAGGACATCCGGATTTACCTCAGTGCGCCATCATGTTGGTGTGGATGCTGAACATGATCCACAGCGACAGGCCAACCAGCAGGACGATAACGATCGCGGCGAAAACAAACGCAATGACGTTGTTACGCTGGGCGGCCGAGCGGTCCAGGTGGAGGAAGTACACCAGGTGCACCAGCACCTGGACGACTGCGAAGATCAGTACGATCCACAGGGTCATGGCTTTCGGCAGAGTCGGGTACATCACCAGGCCGAATGGAATGACGGTCAGGATCACCGACAGAATGAAACCGATAGCGTAGGACTTGACGCTGCCGTGGCCGGCGTCGTGGCTATCGTGGGAATGAGCGTTAGCCATTTACATAGTCCCCATCAGATAAACAACGGTGAATACGCAGATCCACACCACGTCCAGGAAGTGCCAGAACAGGCTCAGGCAGCTCAGACGAGTCTTGTTGGTCGCCGTCAGGCCGTTTTTCTGCACCTGGTACATCATGATCGCCATCCAGATCAGACCGCTGGTCACGTGCAGACCGTGGGTGCCGACCAGGGTGAAGAACCCGGACAGGAAGCCGGAACGGCTAGGGCCGTAGCCTTCGGAGATCAGCAGGTGGAACTCGTTGATCTCCATGGCGATAAAGCCGGCGCCCAGCAGGAAGGTCATGGCCAACCAGCCCAGGACCTGAGTCTTCTTGCCCTTGAACAACGCCAGCATGGCGAAGCCGTAGGTGATCGAGCTGAACAGCAGCAGAGCGGTTTCGCCCAGTACGTACGGCAGCTCGAAAATGTCGGCGCCCGACGGGCCACCGGCTACGTTGTTAACCAGTACCGCGTACACCGCGAAGATCGACGCAAACAGGATGCAGTCGGTCATCAGGTAGAGCCAGAAACCGAATACGGTCATCTCGCCCGAGTCGTGGTGATGGTCATCGTGCCCATGTCCATCGACATGGGTGTGTCCAGCATTGGTCACTAAGTTCGACATGGTTTAAGCCTGTTCCAACGAGGTTTCAACACGGGTGGCGTTGGCTGGGATTTTCCCGGCCGCTACCAGACGTTTGTGCTGCTCGGCTTCGATGCGCTCGATGACATCCACCGGCACCATGTAGCCCTGATCGTCACGGGCGGCATGGATAGTGAAATACACCACGGTGCCAACCAGACCCACGATTGCCAGCCACCAGATGTGCCAGATCATCGCGAAACCGAACACGGTCAGCAGAGCACCCATGACCACACCGGTAGCGGTGTTGTTTGGCATGTGGATCGGCTCGTACTTGGCCGGAGCCTGGTACGCGGTGCCGTTTTCCTTGGCTTCGGTGAACGGGTCGATGGTTTGCGCTTTCGGCAGCACGGCGAAGTTGTAGAACGGAGGTGGCGACGAGGTCGACCATTCCAGGGTATGGGCATTCCACGGGTCACCGTGTTCGCACATGTTTTCCGGCTTGTTGCGGTCACGCACACTGACGTACAGCTGGATCAGCTGGCAGGCGATGCCGACAGCGATCATCACCGCACCGAACATGGCGACGTACAGGTACGGCACCCACTCAGGGTTGGTGGTGGCGTTCAGGCGACGGGTCATGCCCATGAAGCCCAGTACGTAGAGCGGCATGAAGGCGACGAAGAAGCCGGTGATCCAGAACCAGAATGCAGCCTTGCCCCAACCCTCGTGCAGCTTGAAGCCGAACGCTTTCGGGAAGTAGAACGCGAAGCCTGCGATGTAGCCGAATACCGCGCCGCCGATGATCACGTTGTGGAAGTGAGCGATCACGAACAGGCTGTTGTGCAAGACAAAGTCAGCACCCGGAATGGCCAGCAGTACGCCGGTCATGCCGCCGATGGCGAAGGTCACCATGAAGCCCAGGGTCCACAGAACCTGGCTGGTGAAACGCAGACGACCCTGGTAGATGGTGAACAGCCAGTTGAATAGCTTCACCCCCGTCGGGATCGAAATCAGCATGGTCGCCAGCCCGAAGAAGGCGTTGACGCTCGCACCCGAACCCATGGTGAAGAAGTGGTGCAGCCAGACCATGAAGCCCAGGATCGAGATCGCGCCAGAGGCGTAGACCATCGAGTGATGGCCGAACAAACGCTTGCCAGTGAAGGTCGAGATGACTTCGGAGAAGATCCCGAACGCCGGCAGAATCAGGATGTAAACCTCGGGGTGTCCCCAGGCCCAGAACAGGTTGACGTACATCATCGGATTGCCACCAAGTTCATTGGTGAAAATGTGGAAATCCATGTAACGGTCAAGTGTCAGCAGTGCCAGGGTAGCGGTCAGGATCGGGAACGAAGCCACGATCAGGACGTTGGCCCAGGTGCAGGTCCAGGTGAAGATCGGCATGTCCATCAGCTTCATGCCAGGGGTACGCATTTTCAGCACGGTGGCCAGGAAGTTGACCCCCGTTAGCGTCGTACCTAACCCGGATAGCTGTAGCGCCCAGATGTAGTAGTCCATCCCTACGCCAGGACTGTATTGCAAGCCCGACAGCGGTGGATAGGCAACCCAGCCGGTCTTGGCGAATTCGCCGACGCCCAGGGACAGGTTGATCAGTACGACGCCCGATACCAGCAGCCAGAAGCTCAAGGAGTTCAGGAACGGGTAGGCAACGTCGCGCGCGCCGATCTGCAGCGGCACTGCAAGGTTCATCAGGCCGGTGAAGAATGGCATCGCCATGAAGATGATCATGATCACACCGTGAGCGGTGAAGATCTGGTCATAGTGTTCAGGCGGCAGGTAGCCAGGCGAACCCTCTGTGGCCATGGCCAGCTGGGTACGCATCATGATGGCGTCGGCAAAGCCGCGCAGCAGCATGACCATGGCGACGATGATGTACATCACGCCGATTTTCTTGTGGTCAACCGAGGTCAACCACTCGGTCCACAAGTAGGTCCACTTCTTGAAGTAGGTGATTACAGCGAACAGCGCCAGGCCACCGAGTGCGATCATGGCGATGGTAATCATCACGATCGGTTCGTGGAACGGGACCGCTTCCCAACTTAATTTACCAAACATCGTTTACTCCTCTGCCCCGGCAGCTGAATGCGAACTCATGTCCATCCCTTCCATTTGGGCCACTTCTTTCTCTTTCTTCTCGTGATGCATCGGCTTGCCCGGTTTCATGCCTTCGTACTTGTCGACGATGATCTGGAACAGGTTCGGCGTCACCGAGGAGTAGAGCTCGACTGGGTTGTTCTGGCTTGGCTTGGTAAGGGCTTCGTATTCAGCTTTTTCCAGCTGTTTAGGTGCCTTTTTGACTTCGCTTACCCAGGTGTCGAAATTCTCCTGAGAAGTTGAGATCGCTTTGAATTTCATGCCGGTGAAACCTGCGCCGCTGTAGTTGGCAGAGATGCCTTCCATTTCAGCGTCACGGTTGGCAATCAGGTGCAGCTTGGTCTGCATGCCGGCCATCGCGTAGATCTGGCCGCCCAGGCCCGGAATGAAGAACGAGTTCATCACCGAGTCCGACGTGACCTTGAAATTGACCGGGGTATTGGTCGGGAACACGATCTTGTTGACCGTTGCGATGCCCTGCTCCGGGTAGATGAATACCCACTTCCAGTCCAGTGCGACCACTTCGATAGTGATCGGCTTGACGTCGGATTCCAGCGGACGGTACGGGTCAAGTTCGTGGGTCGACACGTAGGTGACGTAACCCAGGGCAATGATGATCAGGATTGGAACAGCCCACACCGCGATTTCGATCTTGGTGGAGTGCGACCACTTGGGCGTGTACACGGCGTCAGTGTTGGTCGCGCGGTATTTCCAGGCGAACAGGAAGGTCATGACGATGACCGGGACCACGACCAACAGCATCAGCAACGTTGCGGTGATGATCAGGTTTCGCTGCTCCAGGCCCACCTGGCCCGTTGGATTGAGCAAGGTCATGTTGCAGCCTGACAGCAACAACGTGCCGATCAGCGGCAATAAGCCTAGTAGTCTGGGGTACCTGTTTTTACTCATCTCACGACCTCTAAAGCAGCTTGCGCAATGCAGTTGGGTTTTGATCGCCAACACTTCACCCTGCCAAGGGTTGGCATTTTTCTTGGATTGAATAAGGGCTGCCCGTCGCGCGTCAGACGCTGTTCGACAAATCCTGGGCCAGCGGTGAGTTCTTATTCGAATTCGTGGTCAAAGGCCTTGTTACAGACCAATTCCATTTGGTGCGGATAATTGGAAGGCACCGACACCTGGGGAGTCGCACGAAGCTCTGGAGCTTCTCGACGCCCTGTTCTGCTCTGGGGTGAGCAGTGCCGGGAATTCAGTGGTGGCGATTGTAGATATGTAACGTTTTATAAACCATGTCTTATCCCGAAATAATTTTTATCCATTTCGGCAACAATCATTCATGATTTTCGCAAAAGTGCGCCATGGTATCGAAAATAATTCTCAACAAAAACACCAAAAATAGTAGGTCTACCGGGCGCAGTTTAGACAGTGTCGAAGGCTTTTCAGCCTCGGTCTACCCCGCCGTAGCCCCTATATGACAAGGGCTCCGGCAAATCGCCAGGGCCTGTTAAAACTGCCTGTTCGAGGTTTTTCGGTAGTACGGCGCGCACCTGAAACTAGAGCCAATTTCGTCGCGCAGGACTGCGCCAATCAGTCACTTTGAAACGCCCTGCGACACTTGCTCTGTGACAACATGTCGCACACCTGTCGCACCCTCGACTGTCACACATCACGCTGTTTTTACTTCAGGGCTGAAACAGGCTTTTTACCCACAAAAAAATGCCCCGGCCTTCTCAACGAAGGCCGGGGCGTCTCAGCAACCCTGGCAACAGCGGCGAGTTAGCGCAGCGCCCTGCGGTTACGCACTGTCAGCACCGGCACCAGCACCACGATCATCACGAACGCCACCAGCGCCCACTGGGCCAGGGACAGCCCCAGGATCGGTGGATACGGGGTGGAACAGAAGCCGTCGACCTGGAACCCCAGCGGGAAGATCTTCGCCAGCGGCAGCCCGTCGACAATCGGCTGCAGTACGTCGATACCGCAGCTGACCGCCGGGTAGAACTGGGTGTAGACGTGATGCCCGGCCACTGCCACACCGGCCAGCGCGCAGATCACCACCAGGGTTTCCAGGATGGTAATGCTGCGCCGGGTGCTCATTGCCGCGCCAATGAAGGCAAACACCGCGACCAGCAGCAATGCGTAACGTTGCAGGATGCACAGCGGGCAAGGCGCCTCGCCCAGGACGATTTGCATGTACAGCGCGCCGCCGATCAGCGCCAGGCAGATGATGCCCAGCAATACCAGGTAGCGCCGCTCACGGCCCAACCGCATCGTTTCCTCGCTCATTGCGTTTCCCTTCTGAATTCGATTGACCGGAAGTCTACACGCTGGCCCCTGGCTTGGAGAGCCCCGGGGCGCATGGAATAGATGTCGGGGAATAAACGACAGGGCGGTTAAGAAGGGATTAACTTGGGCTACTTACACAGATGTGCATGTGCTTGCGACCGAATCGCCAGCAGGCTGGCTCCCACATTGAAATGCTCTCAACTGTGGGAGCCTCGGGCTGCTGTACCGCTCTGGGATGCATTCAAACTGTGGGATCCAACCTGCTGGCTCCCACATTGAAATGCTCTCAACTGTGGGAGCCTCGGGCTGCTGTACCGCTCTGGGATGCATTCAAACTGTGGGATCCAACCTGCTGGCTCCCACATTGAAATGCTCTCAACTGTGGGAGCCTCGGGCTGCTGTACCGCTCTGGAATGCATTCAAAACTGTGGGAGCCAGCCTGCTGGCGATGCTTTTGCTCAGTCGCCGTAAATATCCGACTTGAAGTACTTCTCGGAAATCTTCAGGTATTCGCCATTGGCGCGAATGCCGTCGATGGCGCTGTTCAGCTCGCTGACCAGTTCGGTGTTGCCCTTGCGCACGGCAATCCCGGCGCCCTCGCCCACATATTTCGGGTCCTTGAGTTCTGGCCCAACGAACGCATACCCCTTGCCGCGAGGCATCGAGAGGAAGTCACTGAGCGGGATGGTGTCGGCAAAGATCGCATCGAGGCGACCGGCTGCCAGGTCCATGTAGATCTCTTCGTTGTTGCTGTAGCGCTTGACGTTGACGCCCTTGGGTTCAAACACCTCGGTGGCGTAACGGTCAGTGGTGGTGGCGCGCTGCACGCCGACGTTCTTGCCTTTGAGGCTGGCGTACTGATCATCCACGACTGCGCCATCCTTCATCACCAGGCGCGATGAGGTGAAGTAGTACTTGTGGGTGAAATCCACCGACTTCTTGCGATCTTCGTTGATGGTCATAGACGACAGGGCCATGTCGATTTTCTTCACTTTCAGCGAAGGAATCAGGCCATCGAACTCACCTTCGACCCAAACGCACTTGGCCTTCATCTGCGCGCACAGGGCATTGCCGATGTCGTAGTCGAAACCGACTATCTCGCCCTTGTCGGTCTTGGAGGCAAACGGCGGGTAGGCGGCTTCAATGCCGATGCGCAGGGTTTTCTCGGCGGCGAACACAGAGCTGCACGCCAACAGGCTCAGGGCCAGACCGGTGATGAGGGGGAATTGCTTCATATTCGTTCTCTCGCGGGTTGTTGTTGGTTTGGCAAGACAGAAGAAAAAGCTGGAACTGGGGGGACGACTTTTTTGTACTTATAATTCCATACTGGACTTTTGTGTACTGGTCGTCAATTGGGGGATCGGCCGGTGGTCGGGAGGAGTGCCAAGCTGAATTCATTGGCGAAGCTGATGGCCTCTTCGCGGGCGAGCCCGCTCCCACAGGGATGAACGTCGCTCACACATTGTGCAAGCAATACAAGACCTGTGGGAGCGGGCGTGCCCGCGATGGCGTATCTGAGGACGACGAGGATCTACCGCTTCCAGCGATCCGCCGCCGCATGGTCACTGTCCCGCCCTTCCACCCACCGCGGCCCGTCGCTGGTGTTTTCTTTCTTCCAGAACGGTGCACGGGTCTTGAGGTAGTCCATGACAAAGGCGCAGGCGTCGAACGCCGCCTGGCGATGGGCACTGGCGGCCCCGACGAAGACGATCGGCTCCCCCGGTTCCAGCGCGCCGATACGGTGCAGCACTTCCAGCTTGAGCAGTGGCCAGCGCTGTTCAGCCTCCAGGGCAATCTTGCCCAAGGCCTTTTCGGTCATGCCCGGGTAGTGTTCAAGAAACATCCCGGACACGTCGAGCCCGTCATTGAAGTCGCGCACGTAGCCGACAAAGTTCACCACTGCGCCCACACCCACGTTGGCAGCCTGCATGGCATTGACTTCAGCACCCGGATCGAACGCCGCGCACTGCACGCGAATGGCCATGGTTCAGCCTCCGGTCACAGTCGGAAAGAACGCCACTTCATCGCCATCGACCAGCGGTTCATCAAGCTGGCAGAGGTCTTCGTTGCGGGCGCACATCAGGTTCTGCTCTGTCAGCACAACCGCGCCGTCGCGCCGGGCGACACATTCACGCACGTCATCGACAGTGGCGAAATCCCCTGAGACCTGCAGCGAATCGACCCCCATCGCCTCACGATAACGGGCAAAAAACTTCACGGTGATGTTCATGTCGGCTCCGCCTGGAAATGTCCGCTCTTGCCGCCGACTTTTTCCAGCAGCCGAACGCTTTCGATGGTCATGCCACGGTCAACCGCCTTGCACATGTCATAGATCGTCAGTGCCGCGACGCTGGCTGCCGTCAGGGCCTCCATCTCGACACCGGTCTGCCCGGACAACTTGCAGCGCGCGACGATGCGCACGGCGTCGTCGCCCTCGGCACTGAGCTCCACCTTGACGCCGGTGAGCATCAGCGGATGGCACAGCGGGATCAGATCGCTGGTTTTCTTCGCCGCCTGAATGCCGGCAATGCGCGCCACGGCAAACACATCACCCTTGGGGTGACCGCCGCTGACGATCATTTGCAGGGTTTCGGGCAGCATGCGCACCAGCGCCTGGGCGGTCGCTTCACGGAAGGTCACGGCTTTTTCAGTGACGTCGACCATGTTGGCGCGACCTTGGGAATCGAGATGAGTCAGCACGGGGTTACTCCTGATCAGGAGTGGCGATTGTAAACCTGCGGGTCAATTTTTCGCACGCAAGATTGCAAGGCTGCCGCCAAACACCGTAGGAGCTGCCGAAGGCTGCGATCTTTTGATCTTCAATCTGAAAATCAAGATCAAAAGATCGCAGCCTTCGGCAGCTCCTACCAAGATCAAAAGATCGCAGCCTTCGGCAGCTCCTACGGGGCGTTCGGCGCGAAATTCGGGTAACAAAACGGGCGGCTTAGGGCCGCCCGGTTTGGGTGAGGGGTTACAAATGCGTCTCTGCGTATTCAGCCAGAATCGAACGAGGCACCCCTTGCAGGGTGATGTGCACGCCATTGGGGAAGTCTTTGAAGCGTTCGGTCAGGTACGTCAGCCCGGAGCTGGTCGCGGACAGGTAAGGGGTGTCGATCTGTGCCAGGTTGCCCAGGCACACCACTTTGGAACCCGCGCCGGCACGGGTGATGATGGTCTTCATCTGGTGCGGCGTGAGGTTCTGGCATTCGTCGATCAGAATCAGGCTTTGCTGGAAGCTGCGACCCCGGATGTAGTTGAGGGATTTGAACTGCAACGGCACTTTGCTGAGGATGTAGTCGACGCTGCCATGGGTGTTTTCGTCATCCATGTGCAAGGCTTCGAGGTTGTCGGTGATTGCGCCGAGCCACGGTTCCATTTTTTCCGCTTCGGTGCCAGGCAGGAAACCGATCTCCTGGTCCAGGCCCTGCACACTGCGGGTGGCGATGATGCGGCGATAACGTTTGCTGACCATGGTCTGCTCGATCGCAGCGGCCAACGCCAGAATGGTCTTGCCGGAACCAGCGGCGCCAGACAGGTTGACCAGGTGAATGTCCGGATCGAGCAAGGCGTACAGCGCCAGGCTCTGGTAGATGTCACGCGGTTTCAGGCCCCAGGCTTCCTGGTGCAACAGGGGTTCCTGGTGCAGGTCGAGAATCAGCAGCTTGTCTTCGTCGATCTCCTTGATCCAGCCTACAAAGCCCTGCTCGTCGATGATGAACTCGTTGATGTGGACCGCTGGCAAGTTGTCGATCATCCGCACCTGATGCCACGTGCGGCCATGGTCCTGGCGGGTTTCGACATTTTTCACCAGATCCCAGAAGGAGCCGGTCATGTTGTGGTAACCATTGGGCAGCAGCGAAACATCGTCGACCAGTTGGTCAGTGCTGTAGTCCTCGGATGCGATCCCACAGGCCCGGGCCTTGAGGCGCATGTTGATGTCTTTGGTGACCAGCACCACCGGCAGCTTGGGCTCGCGCGCATGCAGGTCGATCAGCTGGTTGATGATGATGTTGTCGTTCAGGTGTTCAGGCAGGATGATGTTTGGCTCAGCCCGCTTGCTCATCAGAATTGACAGCAGACCCTTCGGCCCACTTTTGCCCCGCTGGATCGGTACTCCCAGTTCGACGTCTTCAGGGCTGGCTTCACCCAGTGTCTTGTCAATCAGGCGAATCGCCTGGCGACATTCCGCGGCTACGCTGTGATGCCCGCTCTTGAGCTTGTCCAGCTCCTCAAGCACGGTCATTGGAATGGCGACGTGGTGTTCTTCGAAGTTGAGCAGTGCGTTTGGATCGTGAATCAATACGTTGGTATCGAGTACATAAAGGATAGGCTGGTTGGAGGAAGAACTACGTCCGTGATCATCCATACTCGGTCACCTTTGTGGGAGCCAATCGACGCAATACCATGACAGTGCTGCGCCTCGAAGTAGCCACCGAATTCACCTGCGAGGGATCAAGTGAACTGCACACACAATTGGGTCTTGGGAGACGCCACCTGTGTTGCAGGTTTCGGCGGTCTGTCTTCGTAATACTCCAAAACAGGTGACAGGAAAAAGTACTTTGACGCTTTTTTGAAGTTTATTTTTCAGAGTGACGAAAAGCCCTTGGCGTGCAGGCAATGTGCCGTTAAAGTCGGAAGTCCGCCTGCATCGAAATCTCTCAAGAATTCGCCCCTCGCCCAATGTTTACGGGCTTTTGTCCTGTTCAGCGAAAACCGTCCTGACAGTCGTCCCAACCGATCCCGCTGGCCGCCGTTTGCGTGATCAGCCAGGGCAGCGCAGTTTTCACTGCATCCTGTTTCACATTGAAATTGATCACCCCGTGGCGCCACAGCAGCATCAGCGTCAGCACCCGTTGTGCGGCCTGATTGGCCTTGAGCTTGCCCGCGCCGTCCTGGGCGTCGATGTCCCACAGCGCCACCTGCAGGCCCTGCGCCTTGAAGAAGGCTGCCGCGTCCGCGCGACGCTGGCCGTCCGGCGGGCGAAACAGCGGCACGTAGTTTTCCGGCAGCTTGCTTTTGACCAGGTCGGCGCTGCGCCTTACCGAGTCCTGCCAGTCCTGCCAGTGGCTGTGGGAGCGAAACTCCCAACCCTGCACGCCGATGCACTGTTGTGAGTAAGTCGCTTGCAGGCTGGACACCGAACGCTCGGCGAGTCGCGCCTGAATGTCCTTGCCCAGCACGAAGAACGTGGCGCTGATGTTCGCCTTGCGCAGGTACTCGGTCACCCAGGCGGTATTGTCCGGCACCGCGTTGGCGGCGCTGTCGAAGGTCAGCAGAAACAGCCGGTCGTGCATGCCCTCGCCGTTGCGCTCATAGTCGCCAAAACGATCGACTTCGCTGGTGGTTTGCGGGAACAGCGCAGCCTTGCGCAACAGTTCGTCGAGGTACTGAGCGTGGAACAGGCGACTCGGTTCGGCCCATTTGATGTAGTAGCTGTCATCGCTGACCTGGAACTTGGCGGCCTGTTCGCGCAGCGTCGCCATGTCCTCTACCAGAAAGCAGAACGAGGCGTCCTGATCGCAGCTTTGCTGGGCGAAGTTGTAGTTGGCCAGCAGGCGCTGCCACAGGCGCTCGCGCAGTTGATGGACGGCGTCCGAATTGATCGTGCGCAGGCCCAGGCGTTGGGTCAGGCTGGCGTCGTCCATGGACTCACTGGCCAGCAGCACCCGCGCGAACATGAGGATTTCGGCGCGCGACGCGACGTCGAACAGGGTCGGGTTGCCGAGCTTTTCGGGCCAGGTGCTGCGGTCGAGCGTCGCCACCTCGCCGGGTGCCGCTGTGGCGCCGAGGCTTAAAAGGCAGGCGAGGGCCAGAAAAACGATACGCAATGGGATGTCTCCATAACAAAACCCGCGCGGCACTATATATCGGGAAGATCAAAAGATCGCAGCCTTCGGCAGCTCCTTGTATGTTGACCCAGCACCCAGCGAGAGAGGTCTAAGCTCGTTGGTGCTGACATACAAAGATGTGTTTCTGGGGGAGGCCGATGGCTCCTGAAGGCAGGACTTGCGCCTGACCTTGTCT
>NZ_JZRI01000160.1:0-75680 GCF_000952175.1 Pseudomonas sp. ES3-33
TCATGAAACTGCCTTTCAACCAGTTACTAGAATTCGACCACGTCTAGCTCAATTTAATTCAAATTTAAATACCAGAAATAAATCATGCAGGCTGCATTAACCACATTGGATTAAAATTTTTTAAATAACTACGCGCTGCACCAAGCCTGCCTCGATCAACAAGGCATAGCGGCAGCAGTTTATATATAAAAGCTGACCCGACAACCAAAAGCCGTCGAGAATCAAAAAGTAACGTGTGGCCTTGAAGTACAATACGCGACGCGGCCACTATCGATACGCTTACTTACGCTTGATTTATCATTTCAGTAACTGAAGAAAACGAGTATGCGCCCATTGCAATATAGCAATTAGACTCTTTAGCTATTGCCGCCTGCTTAAAACCGAATATTGTAAATATCGCAGCCTCAACATAATGATATAACGGCTACACATGCTTCCTTCGGAAAACACGCGTCCTCGCTCACGGTTTTTCAATGACATCGGCATGCTCAGTTGTATCAATACTCACCACAACTGACATTCCAGGACTCAGTCGTTCGCTAAGTGTCTGATTAGAATCGACTGCAATACGCACCGATATACGCTGGGCAATTTTGACAAAGTTTCCGGTGGCATTGTCGGCCTGCAGAAGGCTGAATTCTGAACCCGTGGCCGGGGAGATACGTTGCACCCGGCCATGAAATTTTTGGTGATCGAGGGCGTCTACTGTGAAGGTTGCGGGCTGCCCGATGCGGATATCGTCCATCTGGGTTTCCTTCATGTTCGCAATCACCCACAGCGTGCTAGGCACCAAAGCCATCAACTGCGCGCCTGAGTTTACATAGGCGCCCAGGCGCACACCGATTTGTCCAAGCTGACCATCTTGCGGGGCCATTACGCGCGTATTGGAAAGGTCAATGCGCGCCAGTTCAACGGCGGCTTCAGCGTTGGCGACTGCTGCTTCCAGTGAGCCACGATTGACGATGACGGTCTGCAGATCCTGTCGTGAGATCTCAAGGTTCGCCGTGGCCTGAGCCACCCCAGCGAACGTTTGTGCGTTAGCGGCTCGGGTAACATCCAATTCTTTCTTGGAGATTGACCCGTCGCCGATCAGTGCTTCGTTACGCCATAAGTCGGCAGCACTTTTTTGCGTCTGGGCGTGACTGTCGGTCAACGCTGCCTGCCGCTGGTTGATGGTCGCCTCCGCGCTGTTGCGTTGTTGCACTACGTTGGCCAGCGCAGCTTTCTGCACCGCCAATTGCGCTAGCGACTGATCCAGACGTTGCTTGTAGATTCGGTCATCCAGTCGCACCAGCAGGTCTCCGGTCTTGACGAACTGAAAGTCCTGCACAGGCACTTCGAACACGTAGCCACTAAGCTGAGGGCCGATGACCGTCACCTGGCCACGTACCAGTGCATTTTCAGTGCTTTCAATGGCGCTGCTGAACGGTGGTAGCTCCCAGGCATACAAGACTATCAGCACCCCGGTAATGGCAATCGCGGCAAAGCCCAGTGACGAAACGATCCGTGTCGGTAACGGACGCGATGCAGTGCCGGAGGATGCGGGCGGTGTCGCTCCTTCAGGTGTCGAGGCAATATCATTGGTGGTAGCCGTCACAGGTTCGGTCATGGAGAAGACCCTCCGCTGAGTTGAACGGAAGTCGTTCTCGCAGGAGCGGGAGCGGCAATCTGGGCAGTTCTCATCAGCCAAAGGCTGCGAATGAAAATCCAGATCATGGTCAGTATCGCGATTACCGCGATCAGCATAAATACGTCGTTGTAGGCCATGATATTCGCTTCCCGGGTCGCTGCCATCGCGAGAGAACGTATGCCCTCGGCAGTGCGTGACGACGGATCTGCGATGCTGGAGGCATAACTCGCGCTGCCGCTTTGGACACGACTTAGCACTTGCGGGTCGGTCAGTACCAGACGGTCAACGATATAGCTGGAGTGAAATTTTTCCCTGACAACCTGGAATGTTCCCAGCAGCGCGCTACCGATCAAGCCGCCGAGGTTCTGGCAAATACCGAACATTACTGAAAAGCTCACCAGGTTTTGCGGATGGATTCTTACGTTACTGATTCCAAGCGCCAAGGTCGGCCCTAAGAAAAACGTTCCACCAAAGGCCAGAATAAACTGACTGAAGTACATATTGGCAGGACGTGTCAGGTTGCTCGAAAAACTGTCCATCACCGAGCCCGTTGCCATCAACGCCAGGGAAATGATCAACGGCATGAGCAAGTGTGAGGGATGGATGGTCAACGCGCTGCAGGTGAGACCCGCGATACTACCCAATAGCATGACCATGTACAGACTGTGTATCTGCTGACTTCCCAAATTAAAACTTTGGAGTAAACCCACGGCCCCAGTAGATTGTTCGGAGAGCACCATCCGAATCAAAATCCCCCCCAGCGCCAGACGAATTATCGCCCCACTCCCCAGCCAGCGAGTCATCACAAGGGGGTTGCTGCGGTTATGTTCAATAGCCAACCCGGCCATGATCAACACAATTGACGCGGCGGTGGCAATGCCAATCCACGGTGCCTCCAGCCACCAGTCAATACGACCCAAGGACAACACTGCACACAGCAGCGCGACGCCGACCGCCAACAAGGTAAAGGTCAGGAAGTCTAGTTTCTCAAACGTTTTAAAACGGTCACCCGGTGGAAGCTTCACCATCAACACGCAGCCGAGCGAGGCCAGCGCCATACCCAATTCAAACAGATAAAGCCCGCGCCATTCACCGATCTGCAGCAGATCTTCAGAAAACAGCCGAGCAACAGGCAACGCCAATTGCGAAGTCCCCAGGCCTAACACCAATCCCTTGATTCGCCATTTCGCGGGAAAGGCCTGAATCATGTAGTACACACCAAGCGTAGTTAACGCCGCCCCCACCATTCCGTGAGTAGCGCGCACTGCGATGGCCGAACTCAAGTCGTTGACGAACAGATGGCCGAATGTCACTAACGCATAAAGCACCAAGAAGGCCTGGGTGAACGCCGGCAGGCCGTACTGTTGACGAAACTTGACCAGCAGCAGGTTCATCGTGACATTGGTCATGAAGTACGCTGCAGGCAGCCAAGCCATCTCGGCTATTGTCGCCCCTAGTGCCCCTTGCAGATAAGGCAAATTGGCGATCACCAGCGAGTTGCCCAAACCTCCCGTTATTGCCACCAAAAAGCCAACGAGCGCATAAGCCAGACGCTTGGGCGTCGAGTGCATCGGGGTCGATGGGGAGCCGGGCAAAACTGGTCGCTCACCTGGCTGCCAGTCATGCTGTGCGTAGGGATCCATTCAGAAACCTCGTAAGAGACGAAATCTGATAACGACGGATAGACCTAAGCGCCACGATCCTCACAAACTTGCAGGCGCCACCCGTCTTGATGCCCTACTGCCACCGCTTTGCCTGCGACTAATCCATGCTGGGCCGAACGCATTCTGCTTGCCAGGCATAGCTTTGATCCTGCACAAGCAGTGGAAGTTTCATCGTATACCTATCCAGATAAAGGCGGATTTTGTGTTTTCGGACTTTTCGCTTCGAGACAGTGCCGCACCGCTGCAGCCAGAACGTGGCATGGCAGAACGACGCGTCGACCACTCATGCAGCCGACCGTTCTGTTCATGTGCGCATGGATCAGGCAAGCGCGTTCGACACTTCCCCCTCCAACAGTTTAAATAGGTCGACTGCCCTCTCCTCCTTGTCGATGTTCAGCAGGAATGCCTGAAGCTTGTCCATCCGGTTCTTGGCGGCGATACCCTCTGTCAGCGTGTTGAACTTGGTGGCAATTGTCTCGTTGCTGAGGGGACGGCCTTCACCACCGGTCGGCGTTTCGACCCTCTGCTCTACGTGGCTGCCATCTGTGAAAGTAATCGTCAGGCGAGTGGTGTAAGGCGTGTGCGGCTTCTGATCATAGGCGTCGTTCTTCTTCACATCCGTTTTGCCGACCAGGTCCCACACGTCAGCGGCCCCGATACGCGCGTGTGCAAACTGCTTGATCAGCACAGCACCATCAAGCAGCGCTACCGCAATGCTGTAACGCAGGCTCATTTGCGCGGTAATCGGCTCGACAGGTTTTTGGATCGGAAAACCGCCATGCGCAAAAGCCGCACTGCCGACCTCGATCAGAATGGATTTTACGTCCTCCGGTTTGATCTGCTTTTTGCTGCGCAGAGCGAGCGCGGCGTCAATCCCTGCATGCAACGCCGCCATGGCCGCATAAGGCTTGATGGCAATTTCAGTGGTGATCCAGCGCGAGCCAAGACAGGTTGTCACCTGTGAAGCATCCGGTTTGTGGCATTCGCCGAAGACGGGAAGGAAGCCGCCATACTCCCGCTCCAGCACGCGCTTGATGCCGACATAACCCCGTTCTGCCAGAACCGCACCATAGAGCCCATTACGTGCTGCAAAGCCATGCTGCATGCGCTTGATCATGGATTCGAACTGCGCAGACATGAGACCGCACGCCTGCGTGCTGCCGATACCGATCGCATCTTCTAAAGCCGCTGCAGTGAGGCCCATCAACTTTCCAGCAGATACCGCCGCTGCCGCACACCCGAACACAACACCGGAGTGCCAGCCACGGGTGAGCATTTCTGTGCCGTGCAGCGACAGCCCGATGCGAGTGCCGGTCTCATAGCCAAGGATGAGTGCCTGCAAGAACTGCCTGCCCGTCATCTCCGGATGCTTTTGAAGTACGGGCAACATGGCAGGCAGAAGGATGGCATTGCTGTGCAATGGTGCAGCAGGGTAATAGTCATCCAACTCGAAGCCTTGGACGAAGCTGCTGTTGAGCATTGCGGCGGAGTAGGCGCTGGTCTTCTTGCCGCCCCAGCCCACTATCATCGCTTCGCCGCCAGTGTCGAAATCAGTGATGGCGTGTACGCCAAGGTCGGACCAGTCCAAATGTGAGCCGACGAGCATGCAACCAAACCCATCCAGCAGCAGGTACTTTGCCCGTTCCTGCACGGCAATTGGAATGCTGTCGAGTGACGTCTCCGCCACCCACGTTGCTAGTGCGCCCGTAGGGCCCTTCGGATCAGTGGCCTGCGCGGTCGCAGAACGTTGGGGAGATTTTATGTCTGCCATGGCTTATACCCTTCTCTTCAATCCTTCTATTTCATAGAAAAATTGGGTTAATTAGCGGTAAGCGATGTAATCCAATCGTTGACCGCAACGTCGGTTGCCAATCGCGGAATCAGGTGGGTCAAAAGTTCGTGGTGAACATGGACATTCGGGGCAGCGCAAGCATCGAAGAGAATTGTCATTACTAGCTTGTTTTTTTGAAGGGCGCGCATGCCTCGTTGGTCAGGGCAAAGTCCGAGTCGTCAGGCAGGAAGTGAACCCCGCTGGAGATCTTGCGCAGGCCTGCTTTGTGGCCCGCCGCCGATGCTGGCGAAACAGAATAAGCAGCCAGGTCGAGCGCATTCCTTCCGATGGGCGTGGCGTTGATCCTGAACAAGCAACGCTGCTCTCAGCGTATACCTATCCAGAGATAAGTGTTTCCTACTCCTGGCTTGGGTGGGGAACAAGCGTCGGTTTGAAATAATCTGCTGCAGCATCAATGAAGCTACGTAACTTGGGTGTTTGACGCCGATCCGGGGAAAATAGTAAGTGCATCGGCCTGGATGGCAGTTCGTATTTCTGGAGTACACGAATTAGTCGGCCGCTAATCAGTGTGTCGTGGAGCAAGTCAACCGGCGCCAGTACAACCCCTGCCCCCTCGATGGCGGCCGATACCAGGGCGGCTCCGTCGTTGGACTGGAAGCGGCAGCGCACGTCTACCGTGTGTGTACGGCCATCGCGCTGAAATTGCCAGTATCGATCAAGGTTGCGAGACCGAGACGTATAAACCAGACAGTCGTGTACTGCGAGGTCGGCAGGATCCGTCGGAATGCCCCTTGTGCTGAGATAAACGGGCGATGCCGCTACGGCCAAACGATAAGGTGCAAGTTTGCGTGCAATCAGCCCGGAGTCTTCGAGGGGGCCAATGCGAAAAGCCACCTCAAAACCCTCCTCTATAAGGTCGACTATCCGATCAGTGAGAACGAGATCGACCTCCACAAGTGGATGTGTCATCAAATAGCGGGTCATTAACGGGACTAGCCCGTGTGCCCCGAACGTCAGCGGTGCGCTGATCCTCAAGCGTCCTCGTGGTTCCGATTTTAATTGTGCAGCCAAAGCGTCGGCTGCTTCCACTTCGGCAAGGATCAGTTTGCATTGTTCATGGTAGATCCGACCCAGTTCGGTGAGGCTCTGTTGACGCGTAGTACGCGCTATCAGCTTTCCACCCAATTGGTCTTCGAGAGCGACAACGTGCTTGGCCACCATCTGTGCCGACATGCCAAGCGAATTTGCTGCCGCTGTAAACGATCCCGCGTCCGCCGCTTTTACGAACGCCGACATGCTGGTTAGCCGATCTAACATTCTGTCCTCCCAGTTGGAGATGATCCTACTGTCTGCTTGTTTATAGATTGCGAGCAAGGGATTACTTTGGATGCTCAGGCGAGGCGGCACCCTAATCGTCCTGCCGGGAGAAAAAATACGGCGCCCCGTAGCCTCGCAAAACTACACGATGGAGCGAATCGTCGAAGGCTGGGGCTTTCACATGTCAACGGTGTTGCATTTGCTCCTGACCACCGGCTCTACGCCGACAGCGTGTTGGGTGAAAATATTTTCGCGCTCGACGTTGAGACCAATGCCATGGACACCGTAGTCGGTCCATTCGTTGGTGAGTCGGACGACCTCCTCTTTACGCAGGCTGGTGCCATGATCTGGAAGGCGTTGTTAGAAGGCGCCGTGCGAATGGTTTGTGTCGCGGCCGACCTCGAAAATGCGATTTATCGGATCACCTCACTTAAAGCCTCACGGGAGAAAATACGATGAAAATCGGAATATTGGGTGGCGGGCCTGTTGGCGCGGCGATCGCACGGTTGGCTGTGGAACAGGGCTACGAGGTGATGATCGGCTCGCGACATCCGGCCAGGCTCATCGAACTAGCCGAGGCTATTGGTTGCCTCGTCGATACCGTTGATGCAGCGGCCAAATTTGGCGAGATCGTGGTGGCAGCGATTCCCCTTGGCGCTATCGAAAGCCTTCCACGAGCCGCGATAGGTAACAAGATCGTCATCGATGCGATGAACTATTATCCGGAGCGCGATGAGGCCATCGCCGCTCTGGACTCGCGGACGACGACGACAAGCGAATTGGTTGCGGTCCAGTTGCCGCAAGCCAGAATCGTCAAAGCGTTCAATGCCATTCTGGCGCGCGATCTGCCTCTCCAAGCCCGACTGCCAGTAAAAGGCGGGCGTCGAGCTTTGCCGATCGCCGGTGACAATCCTGCGGCTAAAGAAGTCATCGCAAAACTTCACGATAAGTTTGAATTCGATGTGATCGACACGGGCCGACTTGAGGACAGTTGGCGCTTTGAACGCGCGAAGCCGGCCTACTGCATTCCTTTTGATGCTGTGGGACTACAGGGCGCGTTGAATCAGGCCAAGCGCGACGAGGAATTAAACGAGGGATCGTGGCGTTAATTGCTAGTGCGGTGATCTGCCATGGACTAATCAAGAGGTGCTGTCCGAAAAAGAGGTTGCGCAACGCAACATTTTTTTAAATTCCAATGAGCCCAGGAGCACAAATCATGAGTGTGGCAACCCTCGACCCAAGAACAGCACTGATCGTTATCGACCTCCAAAAAGGACTACTTGCCCTACCGACCGTTCATCCCATCAGTGCCGTTCTGGAATGCGTCTCAGGCCTGGCTTCCGCGTTCCGGCGACACGGGTTACCGGTCGTGTTAGTAAACGTCACCGGCGCACCAGTTGGTCGTACAGAGACAACGCTCAGCGTTAAAGACCTGCCGATTGATTGGGCCGATCTTGCAACGGAGTTGAACGCACAAACTGAAGACATATTGGTAACAAAGAAAACATGGGGTGCGTTTACCGACACCAACCTTGAAACGCGCTTAAAAAAACTAGGCATCACCCAAGTGGTGATAGCGGGAGTCTCGACCAGCATAGGTGTTGAATCAACCGCGCGGCAGGCCCATGAACTCGGGTTCAATGTCACTCTCGCGCTTGATGCTATGACCGATACAAATCAAGAGGCGCATGACAACAGTGTCACCCGGATATTTCCCCGACTGGGCGAAAGCGGGCCTACGAAAGAGATCATTGCTATTATCGATGGTGCAAATCGCCCCAAATAGCGTCCGCTCAATCAGAGCAATGGACCTGTTCGCAGGCTTAAAGCTAGCGAAGCATATTCAACCGGACGTTTGGGTGAAACGTTTATGGACTTGCCACGGCTCATATGTCCCCAAGGACTGACAATTCAGCATGTCAGGCCAATCACAGTGCCATCCTGGAGCATCGGCATCATCTCGAAGGCTGGCACGCCTGCTGTGCTTTGATCTCAGTTGCCGATTGATAAATAGTTCACCTGAATCCTTCAGTCTTTGTTTTAGGGGGTTAGACCTGAGCAGATGGGACTTTCGACTGGATGAAATCGCCATGCTGATACAATCGTGCCAGCAACTCATAACACCCCTGTGAGAATTGGCATGAGTAAAGACTTAACTGAAGAAGAAATGCGCCGGGCGCTTTTCGGTGGTGCCGAGCAAGCTGCGCAAGCCAGTGAGCCTCCATTGCAAAAACCTGCCTCGGATATCGTGATCACCCAGCCGGAGGTGGCAGAGAAAAAGAAAATCGCGAAAGCATTTACACCCAGGTTAAGAGTCACGCTTCGAGTGGGTAATGAATTTGAAGGTGAGATGCACGAGATGGCCCATGAGGCCGACACGCTAAGTCCCCTCCTCGCGGAGCAAGAAGCCACTAGGGCGGCCAAGAAAAAATTCCGTTTTGTGGAAGTGGTTTCGATCACCTCGATGTAAGGGACTTTTCAAGAGGATTGCCGGCTGGGGGCCAGCGTCTTTCATTTAGTGGCTGACCGGGGCGGTAAGATTGAATCGCCCAGAGTTTCGTAGTCACTGAATGACTGCATTTGGCGAATTTCCATCAAGGTCGACTGGCTGTAATGGGTCCGATTTCTACCCTTGGTAACAGACAGCAACCGGCCCAGAGTGTGTAAAAACGCTTTCGCAAACCCTTGCTATGATTTCTGAGGATTTCATCGCAGGGATCGCCCATGAAGCGCTTTATCCAAGGTGAACATCGAGGCCAAGAAACCTTCCTTCCCGCGAGCCTCGACGATTACGTCACGGATGCCAATCCGGTGCGCGTAGTCGACATCTTTGTCGACGAACTGGACCTGGTCAAACTAGGTTTCGAGGGCGCCTTACCTGCTGATACAGGCCGGCCGGCTTACCATCCCTCGGTCCTGCTGAAGATCTACATCTACGGCTATCTGAACCGCATTCCATCGAGCCGGCGTCTTGAACGAGAAGCCCAACGCAACGTCGAGCTGATGTGGCTGACCGGGCGTTTGATGCCCGATTTCAAGACCATCGCCAACTTCCGAAAAGACAACAGCAAGGCCATCCGAGGTGTCTGCCGCCAGTTCGTGGTGCTGTGCCAGCAGCTAGGACTGTTCGAAGAAAATCTGGTCGCCATCGACGGCAGTAAATTCAAGGCCGTCAATAACCGCGACCGCAATTTCACCAGCGCCAAGCTGAAACGGCGGATGGAAGAAATTGAATCAAGTATCAATCGGTACCTGACTGCGCTCGACGAAACCGATCGGCAAGAACCCTCGGTCGCTCAGCCCAAGGCTGCTCGTCTGCAAGAGAAAATCGACAAGCTCAAAGCTCAGATGAAAGAGTTGCAGGTCATTGAAACTCAGCTCAACGAATCACCGGATAAACAGGTCTCACTGACCGATCCAGACGCCCGTTCCATGATGACGCGCGGCACTGGAGTCGTCGGTTACAACGTGCAGACAGCGGTCGATACCCAGCACCATTTGATCGTTGCCCATGAGGTTACCAACGTCGGTTCCGGCCGCGATCAACTCAGCTCGATGGCCAATCAGGCCCGCGAGGCTATGGCGTCAGATACGTTGTCGGTGGTGGCTGATCGAGGTTACTTTAAAAGCGAGCAAATTCTGGCTTGTCACGATGCAGGCATCACCGCCTATGTACCCAAGCCGATGACCTCTGGAGCCAAGGCTGACGGGCGTTTCAATAACGATGCCTTCATCTATGACGCGGCAAAAAACGAATACATTTGTCCCGCTGGAGAGGCGTTGATCTGGCGCTTTTCCAGCGTTGAAAAAGGCCTGAAGTTGCACCGTTACTGGAGTTCTAATTGCCAGGGATGCGTGCTGAAATCGAAGTGCACACCGAGCAAGCAACGGCGAGTTCGGCGATGGGAGCATGAAGCCGTATTGGAGGAAATGCAGAACAGGCTGAGCAACGCGCCGGACATGATGCGAGTCCGCAAGCGTACGGTCGAGCATCCCTTCGGGACACTCAAACAATGGATGGGCGCCACACATTTCCTGACACGAAAGCTGAACGGAGTAAGTGCGGAGATGAGCTTGAACGTCCTCGCCTACAACTTGAAACGAGTCATGAAGATTCTCGGTACCAGCGGTTTAATGAAGGCGCTGTCGGCCTGAAGAGGTCTGTATTTTGGCCACCCAGCAAGGTAGAAGCGGCGCTAGGGGCTCCCAGGCCCTCGTGATGATCCGCGGGCCTGGTTGTGAGCAATTACTCAGCTAACAACCGTCAGCGCTGCGCGCCGACAGTGCATCCGCGCGTTTTTACACACTCTGGGCCAGAAGCGGACATTCATGGCCGTCTGCTCGCCAAGTCATTGGCTATTTGTGGCAAGAGGCCAACTGGCAAAAACTCTGCCGTGACCAAAGCGAAAGCGCCTACCCCGATGGCGACAACCGCGCTCCAGGGAGCAGTAGATTCATGCAGCGCCACAGGTGTGGATGAATCTGCTCCAACTACGTCATGCGTCATAATCTGAATTCCAAAAAACCTTCAGGCACACGCTTCCGTGCGCCTTCGGTTTAACCAGTCGTGTTAGTAACCAACGCCGCGAACACCGCCTGACGCTCGGATGGATTCGCCTGTCACCCAGTGCGACTCTTCAGAAGCCAAAAACACGGCCAACGGTGCGATATCTTCGGGCTCTCCAAAGCGACCCAGCGGTGTTCCGGCAAGAATTTTTTCGCCCAACTCGCCGGCAAAATTGCCGTCAGTAGCCGGGGTGTTCGTATGCCCTGGCAGGATCGAGTTGACCCTGATACCACGCGGCCCCAGCTCCCTGGCCAGTGCAAAGGTCAAGGTATCGACCGCGCCCTTGGTCGCCGAGTACACGCTTGAAGCTAGGTAGGGATCGGTGCTGAGGATCGAGCTGATATTGATGATGCTGCTTTTCGGCCCTAGCAATTTGACGGCCTCCCTAACCGCAAGAAAGTAGCCCAGCACATTCAGATTGAATTGCTTGTGGAATGCTTCTTCGGTCAGTTCATCGATCATCTGGAATACCGCGACGCCGGCGTTGTTGACCAGAACATCCAGAGTGCCGTACTTCGTCCGGACCGTGTCAAACAGGCGCACAACATCGGCTGCCTGGCTCATGTCTGCCTGTACGGCGAAGGCTGAGCCGCCGTGCTCTGTGATATGAGCCACCATGGCATCGGCGTCAGGCTTACTGGAGGCGTAGTTGACGATGACCGTTGCGCCTTGCTCACTCAATGCTTTGGCGATTCCGGCGCCTATGCCTTTCGACGCTCCGGTGACAACTGCTATTTTTCCTTCGAGTTTCATAACGTGACCTTTTTGAAGTTGATTGATATGAGGGGTTGTTGCTGTCGGATCGTGAATGACCGAAATGCAACGGACCGCGTGCCATCAGTATTCCGGTAACGGACACACCAACGTTTGCCGGTTATTCGCGCATCCTTGCCTATTCTTCTCAGTTGACTTGCAGTGCCCAGGGAAATGGCCCACGGTGGGCAGCATGGAAAAACCAATGGCAGAACTGCGCAGCATCGTGATGCGCGCACAAGACAAGTGGACCGAAACCGGATTGCCCCGTGTAGCCATGGTCCGGGCCGAGGCCTGCGCGGATCAGGTCTATCAGCCGATGCTGCATCTGGTGCTTCAGGGCACCAAGACTCTGTCGATAGGGGAGGAAGTTTCCAGGTATCCGGCAGGCAACTATTTTCTGGTGCCTGTCGATGTACCCGCTACGGGCCAGATTCAGGCCGGCGCAGCGGACCAACCCTATCTCGCGGTCAGCCTGACCCTGGACCTCGATGTGATCGCTACGCTGCTGATGGACGAGGGCAAGACGCCAAGGGCGCCGCAAAATTCGTGTTTCGAGGGTGTGCTCGCGCCGGCGGAAATGATTGATGCCTGGTTACGTATGATGCGGCTCATGGATCGCCCGCATGAGGCTGAGGTACTGGCGCCGATGATCGAGCGCGAGATTTTGTTCCGTGCATTGCAGGGGCCACTGGGCGGTATTCTTCGGGACGTTGCGCGACCGGATGGGCGGATGACACAGATCCGCCGTGCCACCCAGTGGATTCGTGAGCACTACACCGAGCCTTTTCGCGTTGAGCCGCTCGCGCTCATGTCAGACATGAGCGTGGCCGCCTTCTACCGGCACTTCAAATCGGTGACGGCCATGACGCCGATCCAATATCAAAAGCGCCTGCGCTTGCTTAGGGCTCGCTGGTTGCTGCTGTTCGATACGCTGGATGCGACGTCCATTGCCTATACCGTAGGTTATGAAAGCGCGTCGCAATTCAATCGAGAGTACGCTCGGTTATTTGGCCTGCCACCTGCGCGGGATGCGGCAAGATTCAGGTCGCCCGCCCCTGCCAATGAGCAAGCAGCCGCCTCTTGAGCGACCGCCTCCATTGTTACAGGTCGCTGATCAGCGTCCCCGCAATGCTCTCGGCAAATCCACCACCGAAGACCTGTGCTGGGGTTGCAAATCCAGGCCGTCGCTCACCTTCCAATACGCGACGGGCTGCTTCGACGGCCGCCAGCGGCGTATAGGAATAACCATTCACGGTTTCGATCACAGAACGTGCGGTTGCACCATCGGCGCCAGTGACCTCGACCACCGCACGCGCCCGATGAGCATCCCTCTCATCTGCCGTTGGACCATCCGGCAGTTGGGATAGATCACCTTCTGGAAACGCATCGCCCGAGATATGTACGAACATTGCAATATTAGGAATGCCGGTCGAATGCCAGCCGGTTACCAGATCACCGAAAGACAGCGGCACGCAGAGCACCGGACCGTCACCAAAATCAAAATGACGTGGTGTGGCATCGGGCTTTGCAATGAGTTCGCCATCGACCCTCGCAAGTACGCCTGCACTGATGATTTCGCTGACGCTCATGGCCGATCCACGGGACATCGACCCGGGGACTTGAAGCGCGATGCTCAGAGCGAGAGGCCCTTCTACACGCTTGGCGACATGCACTGCCAGCGAGTCGGTAGGGACAACATCCCAGCCAACGCCCGGCAACAGCATGACGTGATTAGCGGTCGCTTCAGCACCAAGCCTATCGGCTAGCCGGTAAACGTTGATCTCGGCGGTAATGTCTAGATAGTCGACCCCGGCCTTGATGCAAGCGCGCATCAAAGGCTCGGCCGTGTGCGCAAATGGCCCCGCGAAGTTGAGCAATACCGAGACGCCTGACAAAGCGTTCTCGGCATCCGCGCCGGCATCAAACACCCGGTAAGGCACCTGCAAATGCGCAGCGAGTGCCGCAAGTCGCTGGTGATTGCGCCCGGCGATTTCGAATGTCAGGCCGAGCGCTTTCGCCCGCTCTGCCGCCATTCGACCGGTATAGCCAGTGGCCCCGTAGATCAGAAGTGTACTCATTGGACGTGCTGCCATTTTTTGTAGACAAATTCGAGGCTGTACCCATCCGGGTCCAGCACATTGGCAGCGTAGTAATGGGGGTCGTAGTGCAAGCGTGCGCCAGGCGAGCCGTTGTCGACCGCACCCTGATTCATGGCAGCGGCGTAGGCGGCGTCAACTTCAGCCTTGCTGTTTGCGACAAAGCCAACATGTATCGCGCATCCTTCCACAACTCCCTCACGCAACCAGAAGAACATCCGGCCGTTGGCGCCGAAGCCTTTTAGGTCAGGATGGCCCGGGGGGCCATCTTTGCCGTCGTAGTCCAGGCGCGCGGTGATCCCCAACGGGGTCAGGGTAGCTTCGTAGAAACGGATGGACCGGGCGATATCGCTCACGGATAAAAAGATATGATCGAGCATGGCAATATCCTCAGGTATTCAGATGTTGTAGCCGCCGGAAACTTCGAGGGTCTGGGCATTGATCCAAGCGCCTTCCTCTGACAGCAACATGGCGATGACGCGCGCGACGTCTTCTGGCTCGCCGACCCGGCCGAGTGCGGTTTGCGCCGCCAGCATCGCCTCGAACTCATCGTTCAGGCCACCACCCAATTCGGTACGGATGGCGCCGGGGGATACGGCGTTGGCCCGTATGCGCCGCTCGCCGAACTCTTTGGCCATGTAACGGGTGAGCACTTCGAGCCCGCCCTTGAACGCCGCATAGGGCGCGACGCCAGCGGTGGCTACGCGGGTGGTGGCACTGGTCAGATTGACGATACTGGCGTTTTCCGCGAACAGCGGCAGTAGGGTCTGGGCGAGGAAAAACGGGCCTTTGAGGTGCACGTTGAACAGGCCATCGAACTGCGCTTCGGTGACACTTGCCAAGGGATTGAACAGACCGTAGCCGGCGTTGTTGACTAGGCCACTCAGTGTGGTGGCATCCCAGGTGTCCCGTAAGGTCTGTACCACTGACTGCCGAAACGCCTCAAAGCTGCCAACATCAGAAACGTCGAGCTTGAGCGCGACAGCCTTGCCACCAACTCGCTCGATGCGTTCCACGACCGTAGCGGCAGCCTGAGGATTAGCATTGTAGGTCAGGATGACCCCCATACCACGCTGAGCAATGTGCTCGGCGGCACTGGCACCGATTCCGCGGCTGCCACCGGTAATGACGATTACGCTCATCTGATGTTCCTCTGTGGTTCATATGTGGACCCACAGTACTCATCACGATCGCCAGGGTCGTACCCATTTCTACTCGAAACCTGCCTGTTTCTGCTTTTTGCTTGCATAGCGTTAGGTTCTGCCGTCAGCATGTCCAGCATGGACAATCAACTGAATGAACTCAGGTCGCTCGCGGCCAAGGCTGAAAATCGCCGTACCGAGACGGGCATCCCCCGAGTCGCCATGGTTCAGGGCAAAATCCCCGAGCACATGCTGGCGGCGGTCTATGACCCGATGATCAACCTGATCCTGCAGGGCAGTAAGAGCATGAACGTGGGGGATCGGACGCTTCGGTATGACCCTGCGACCTATTTCGTCATGTCCATAGATTTGCCAGCGGTGGGGTCTGTGCATCCGAGCGTATCGGGAGAACCTTACTTGGCAGTCAGTCTGACTCTTGATCCGGCCGTGTTGTCGACGCTATTTGCCGACCTGCCCAAACCTGTCGGCCGCGCTGAGAACAAGCTTGGATTTTCCGTAGCGTCAGTCACAACCGACCTGATGGATGCCTGGGTGCGAATGCTGCGATTGATGGGCGACCCGGACGCCATCGCAGCCCTTGCCCCGGTTTACGAGCGAGAAATTATCTTCCGTGTACTCCAGGGTCCCCATGGCTGGATGTTGCGGGAAATCGCAGCGCCGGATACTGCGATGGCCCGAGTCAACATGGCGATCCAGTGGATCCGCCGTGACTTCGCGGAGCCAATTGGGGTGGAACGCTTGGCGGAACGAGCATCAATGAGCGTCTCGGCGTTTCACCGCCACTTCAAGGCAGTCACCAATCTAAGCCCTTTGCAATATCAGAAACGGGTTCGCCTGCTCCAGGCCAGAACGCTGATGGTGGCCAATGCTAAGAGCGTCATGGCTGCTGCCTTCGAGGTCGGCTATGAAAGCGCGACGCAATTCAGTAGGGATTATGCACGGGTGTTCGGGCTTCCTCCTGCACAAGATGCCGGGAGGATCCTAGGGAAAACGAGCGCCATCAGACGCTAGTCAGCTAGATAATCGGCAAGAAGAGATCCATGACCGTCAGCTCAATCCGGATTTGCCGGTTCGCCTGGCTGACAGCCGGCTTCTTGACGGTTTCGAACCTTCGATTCTTGGGTCGCTTGCCAATATCAAGGACTGTGAGTTAGCCCTGCGCTGAAGCGAGCCACCCACGCAGCGCGGTTGATAAACGGGCATCGTTGATGACCGCTTTGGGTCGAATACGGTCATTGGAAAACCAATTACAGGATAGGGATTCGAACCCCTTCTCGCGCCCTTGCAAACCGCTTAAGGCCAGAAAATAAAGCGTTTCCTGCCTTTGTTAATGGCGCCATACGGTCTATGGAGGCCTCGAATCTGCCCTAATTTTGCCCTAAGCCCAGCCCCCTCCTCCTCCTGGGTCGATGGGTGCGGCGGTCGCTCTTCTTTTTAATGCTACGCTGTTCTCCTCACGGAGGAAATTTCAATGCCAAATTCAGACTTGCTCGCTTCCCTGATCTACAAGATCAACGAAAACCAGTTGGCTATTGAAGCCGCCATCCTTGAATTGTCCAATTGGGTCGAGGCTCGTGGCTCGGCCGATGTCGCGGTCAACGTGCGCGGAGCCCTGGACACCATCGACAAGAACGAAGAGTTCATCAAGCTGACGCTAGCGGTGCTGATGGCACCAGACTGAGGTCAAGCGCAGCAACCGGCCAAAACCGGACACTGGCTTCACATCATGAACCCCCAAAATCGCCTGTGACGCGCCGAGGTTCATGTCTATTTTTGGAGACTTGCGGAGATCTTTAGGATTCAAGTAACCTAGCAACAGGCACATTCGGTAGGTGCCCGCCGTCCACTCTGGCGAAGCGATAGCGCTATCGTGATTTCACCCGTTTCAAACCAACCCTGTATTGGGTTCTCTTAGTGGACAACAGGCCCAGCCTTTGGAGGCTGATCATGCAACACACTGCTACTTTCGCTGACGTACAGAGCGTCAAGCGCCTTGCGAAGCAACTCAAACAAACCCATCCTGAACTGTCTCACGGCAAGCGGCTCGACGTCGCTGCGGCTGAACTTCTTGGTCTTCGCAACTATTACGAGCTGAACCGCCGGTTCCAGGCGGTGATCGATCAGCACCTGGATTCACCAAGTGGCTCGAATGCTGTCGCGCATTGCCTCTACTGTGACTTCCGGTTCGCTGCTGATCTCAAGGAGGATCAGCGGGAGCATCGTGAGATTCACGAGAAGATCATGGAGGTCCACGAAATCACCGGCTATCGCCCGGGCACCTACGTGGAGCGCGAAATCTTGAAAAAGGATGGCCACACCAAGGCGCGCAGTGTCGTCCCCCTTGAAGATCGTATTGAAGGGGCACTGATGATTTTGCGCGGATGGTTTGATCGATCGTATCGCAACGCTATCGAAGTAGGCCAATGGCGCAAGCACCCATCCTTCGAGGTGTACGTGGCCATGATGGTCCCGTACATCGAAGACCTGCTTCCCGAATTGGCTCCCTCTCTTGCCCAGCGCTACGGTCGTACTCCTGGTGTGATTACTCACGGCCATACCAACTGGCCGCTGCAATAGTATGCAAACAGAGCCCAGCTTCGGCTGGGCTCTTTCGTTATGGAGGGATATGGGCAGCTTTGGGTCGAATCCAGCCCCTCACGACAGGCAGAAATCGGCCAGAAGCGGCCGGCCCCGGATCCACGGTATATCAGCGGGCACTGCAGTCTTTCTCGATGTGATGCCCCATTCCTCAGGTAGTACGTGAGCCCTACCCAAAACTTGAGGCGCCAATCAGAAACGCTATCCCGTTGGAGCCATCACTGCGTGGAGTCATTTAGTTTCCGTCAAGCAGGAGCTTTTGCCCAGACCGGGAACCGTAAGCCAGCGGCCTTCTTGTCTGGCACGATGAATCCCAGACTGTATCGCGCACGCGTGATGGCGACGTACATCTTGTTCTGAGCTGTTTCGTCTTTCGCGGGAAACGGCTTTCTGCCATCCAAGACGAAATGCAACTGGTTTTCTGTGGGGAGCACCAACACCCGATCAAAACCCAGCCCTTTACTCCCGCCAAAGTTGTAGCAGCGCGCCTCGGGGGGAAGAAGCTTCGCTCCTGACGTTACGCTCCAGCGCAGCACCATAGGGTCAAACACCTTGATATATTCGGCGACGTCCGACTCCTTGACGATGAATGTGCCGTGGTGTTGGACAAATTCAGGTGGAACTCTCTTCACCGCCGACTCCGTCACTTCATAGGCACCGTTGTGTACGGCATCGGCGACGTCACAAATCGGTTGAATGCATCGCCGGTTAAGCGTCAGTGACTCATCCTCAAAGCCCATGGACTTGAAGGCTGCGATCTTCTCAGCGGCCGTTTTAGGTGCTTTTTGGCCAAACGTCGTCTCGTACACCGTCTGCCGGAAATCCCCCACGCACGTGATGGGTGTCGGCATCACTTTGTTCAGCCCCTTGAGCACTTCGTAGTCCCACCCAACCAGATCTTGAACCTCATCAAAGAAGACCTGGGTATAAATCCCCCCTAGTCGAACTGCAGCAGAGTTTTTCGTGGCCTTCATGATTCGGCTCGCCAGTTTTGCGAGAAAGCCGGTATGAGCCTTGGTCTTGCAAGAAGTCAGAAAATGTTTTGGGTTGTAGCTCTTATCGTCAAGCTGCTCCGCGCACCCCGGGAGCATAAACGTTGAATCTGGCTTCATATGAGGATTGCGCTGGTTGAAACAGATGCCATCGATCCGCCGCGGGAACAACGCCTGCTGATACGGCCTCACCATGTCTTCCAGGTAAAATGAGAAAAGACCTTTGACCACGAACCGATCACTGTGCGTACCAAAGATCTCCAGAAATCGACGTCGCAGTTCCTGCTGATTACTGGTCGTATAGGTCACCACCAGAACCTTTCCTCCGCGCTTGATTTCGGCGATTGATTCGATAATGACCTTGTGAGTCTTGCCAGAGCCGGCACCCGCCATGCAGAGTTTGTTAGGCAAAATTCAGCACCTCAGCGAGGAAGGCTGGATATTTGAACTGCTCATCAGTTTCGAAAATTCGAATCGCGGTGTCGACCTTCTTCTTGCCTTTGCCGTTGCCGTCACCGCTTCTGAACCATTCCACGATAAATTCGAGCTTTTCAGCAAAGGTAGGTTTGGCAGTGAACAGCTTGATGGTTTTGGTTGAGAGGACAATTTCTGCAAATGCCTGCAACTCTTTTTCCGAATCCGCATTGGCCAGAATCATCGCTGGCTCCAGCGAAAACTCATTGTTGTCCGTTGAAGAGACCAGTTTTATGTTTGGGAAATCTGTGTATTCCTTGCGTGCTTCAACGACGTTATTTTCGTAATCGCCATCGTTATCTCGCAAGACATTAATCGCGGTACCGATTTCTTTGCCGATCGCAATGAACGTCTTGAACCCAACGCCGCGCACAACAATGATATCGATTCCGTCTTGCTCTGGTAGACGCTCCTTATGGGTGTCTTTGTAGATCTTTTTGAGAATCAACTCATCTGAGGGGCCTTCTACCAACACCACCTTCCTGGACAGCGCGACACGCAGCGTGTCGTAGCCTGGGAGCCGCTTCAGCGTCTTTACCACCCCCTTGTCCAGGAGGTGCAGTCGCTTGTATGTGTCATGCAGCAAGCAAATTTTATCGATGCTCAGTTTGTTCAGTACATAAGAACTGTGGGTGGTCAGGAATAGCTGCTTGCCGTCTCGCTGATCCTCAATGTCTTGCACCAACTTGCTTAGCTCGACATGCGACAGGTGATTTTCCGGCTCCTCCATCATTACCAGGTCGATATCTTTTGACTTGTTGTGTAGGGCCAGCTTGATTTGCACCTTGCTCTGCTCACCCTTGCCGATCATGTGGAACGGTACGGCATTTACTTCAAGTTGCAGACCATTCTGGATAGCGCCAGCGGGCATGGTGTTGGCGGCAATGGTCAGCTTCTTTTCCGTGATCCTGTTATCGGAATCCAAATCCTTGTTGACGGTGGTGACCTCATCAGTGTTGTTGAAGGATTGAAGGGTCTCACGGTAGTGCAAGCTCAGACGGTACTCTTCGTCCTTTTTGAGTGCGGTGCTCAGCACATTCGAGATGTACTGATTTTTGCCGAAGGTGGGATGAATACGAGTGGGGTCGATGTAGAGCGCTCTGAATTGCTTGGTCATCGGCTTGATAACATTCCAAGCAAAATCCATCCATTCGACTTGGTAGAACTCCACTGGGATGCTGGTTACCGCGGCACCGGAGGCTAGGTAATCGTTATAGGCATCAGTAAAATCTGGATCAAAGCTGACTTTGATCTGAACCCCCTGAGCATCTTTCTTCAGGCTGTTGTTCGCACCGCGATAGTCGGGCACGTTCTTCATATACGCCTCGATCACGAGGATCGGTAAGTCTGCAGGCGATTTTGGCGAGGCGCGGAACGCGGCCACTGTCTCGGAGTTAAAAAGATCCGGGGAAAACTCGCTATTGAATGGCCGACCGCGATACTGAAAATTGAGCACGATCTCCAAAGCCTCCAGAATCGTGCTTTTGCCTGCGTTATTGTCACCCACGAAAATATTCACATCTTCGTTGAAGTCAAAAGTTTGATCCTTGAACTTTTTGAAGTTGATCAGACGTAGCGATTCTATGAGCACGTTTCAAATCCTTATGAAGTAGCGGCGACCGGTGTGGCGTAAGGCCATTGCGGTTCACGCTATAGGGGCGTGGGTTCCCTGTCCAGTGAGAAGGCGAAGCAGCGACGGCGGTCTTGCGACAGAGTAAGTGGGCCCCCTTCAGCACACGCGGCTGGCCGCTCTGTACGAGCACGCCACGGAACGTGGCTAGCCTCGGCCTCTCGCACTAGAAAAGCACGTCGTTGCGCGAGTATGGTCCGTGCACTACGCTGCTCTGAAACTCCTAAGATCCTGGTGCGAAGTTTGGACAAGATATTGGCACCTGAGATATCAGAAAATCAGGTAGCAACGACTGACGTCGCAACACCAAGCCAGTCCGCACAGAATCATGGAAAGGCCCGCATCCTGCCCTCTTCGGTAAAAGAACCTGACTATGTGCCACCCGACTTCAGCGGTAGCCGGAGAACCAGGATCGGTTCGAGTTTTATTGAGCAGTTTGTAGCGGGGCACGATGCGAGCGACGTTCTGCGCGAGCTCGTCCAGAACGAATATGATGGCGGCGGTGAGACGCTGACGCTTACATTCGGGAGCCACTCGCTTGAGGTAACGGGCACGGGACGAAACATCGACCGCAACGGATGGGAGCGGCTTTCGGTGATTGTCGGTACCGGCAATGTAATGGGCAGCCGCCAAGCAGAGGTGGTGGCGCCAAAAGAAAACGGCATTGGGTCAAAGAATTTCGGCCTGCGATCCCTCTTTCGCTTCGGTGATGAAATCCACGTACGCTCTGGCGGACAGGTCGCGCTACTCGATCTTCAAACCCAGGAAACGGGACGCGAACGGGACCCGGCTTCTCTGAAGGAAAAAGGGGTTCGCGTCCACGTGCCTTACCGGAGGGAATCGACTGAGAGGCTCGAGGCTTTCACCATCGAGCGCGAGGAGCATGCCATCGAATTGATGGCGGCGGGGATGCCGGACACTCTGGTCAAACTGGCGCACAGCGGTAAAAAGCGCGGCTTGCGTGAGGTCAATGTTCGTTCGATCCGTACAGGCCGGATGCTGCGCTGGATGCAAGACGCGAAGCCAGAACGCTGTCGTGCCACCGGCGTCACTATGGTGGTGCGGACCGGAAGGCTTATCGACGGCGAAGATAAAGGCGTACCGTTTCGAGAGGAAGAATTCTCGCGAACGATTGAGATCCCGTCAGAGTATGCAGGACGACACTTCCCTGCGTATTACAAGCTGCCTGGCGGCAGGCTAAATATAGCGGTCTCTGTACCGATTACGCGCCGGCGGATCAATCTTGGCCAGCATGGTTTCTTCTACTACCCCCTGAAGACTCCGTCTTCACTCACCGGTTGCGCCGTCAGCGTCAGTGCGCCGTTCGAACTCAATACCGATCGCAGTGGGATCAACGACCTCGCCTGGAACGACTGGCTCATCGATCAGGCCGTCGTACTGACGATCGATCTGCTCAAGGCCGATTGGTTCAGCAGGTATGGTGCGGACGCTTTCAAGGCCTTGGTCGGCAACGGCACCGCCAATCCAAATCGTTTTTTCAGCAGAATCGCTGAGCGACTTGCAAAGGATGCATGTTGGCCTACGGCAGAAACGGCCAATACCCACTTCGCATGTGCGAAAGAGATTGTGCTTCCCGTGGAGGCGGAGTATTCCGGATTTCTCAGCGCTGAGTGCTATCTCGATCCGACGCTTGCCGGCGACAAGGCGTTGTGCGATCTAGTCGCGGAATGCGGAGCCAAGCGATTCACAATTTCATCGTTGGTCCGGCTGCGATGCGCTGGCGAGGACGCAAAGGGGCTCGAGACTAACGTTGGCGAGGACGCGAATTATCACTTCAAGAATTATACCGACGCCCTTGCTCGAATAGACTTACAGAAGCGCCAGGCCGCAGCCTTATCAGCCTATCCACGGCGTTTAACTAAGCAAAATAGGGCCGATCTCGGAAATACGCCCTCGACTCTGAGCGCGTCCGGCGAGCTCAGGCCCGCAGCTCAGCTCATGATAGTTAGTGCCGACCTCTGGCTCGACTGCCCAGAGCCCGAGGCCAACAGGCTCCATCCCGAACTCATTCCCCACAAGTCGATTTCAAGTCAATGCCGGACATTCAACGAAGCACAGTGGCTGATCGATGCTGCCAAGCGTTCCGCCACGGCCGCTCCCGATAATCGGGAGCGAGAAACCCTATACAAAAAACTCCTGACTCACGAGAGGCCGATCAGCCGGCCCGCTCTAACCGCGTTGCGTAACAATCCGGTAGTCAAGAACCAGCGTGGCCAATGGGTCGCTCCAACCACGATGGTGCATCTCAAGAAATCCCTCGCCCGCTTGGTTGATCCTGCGATCGACGCCCCGTCTAAAGAGATGCTGAATGCGCCTAGTTTGATTGCGCGTTTGCGGATCCGCGACTCACTGAACGGCTCGGATCTATTGCGCTATGCCCGCGCTTTGGCCGAGCGGCCTGAGATGGTGGAGCGGTTTGAAAAGCTGCTAACTGACAATCTCAAATTGCTGGCCCCCGTGATCGTCGAAGAACTTCGTGCGATCCCGTGCCTTAAAGCGCGGTCGGGCCAGCTTGTCGCACCGGCTACACTACATCTTGACACAACAACCAATCGTTTATGCATCGACGACAATGAACGGATCGTCGGCGGGACCAACGAGCTCCTCTATCGTAAGCTGAAACTCAGAATCGCACCCGACTCTGAAACTCTGCTCAATCTCATCAGGTGGCGGCAAGCAGAAGGTCGCGCGCCTAATCGGCCAGAACTACTTTATCCCGCGCTAGTGGAGGCGATAGTGCGCGAACACCGCGCAAAGTCTGAGATTGCCAAAATGCCGATCTGCTGGGTGCTAGACGGATACTATGCGCCCTCGGAGATCCTTGTCGGAGCTCGGACAGCGGCACCGTTAGCCGAAGCGATTCCGACATACTACGCCTCCGACGCAATCGGCCGCGCTTATCAGGATCTGGGCGCCCCGGTCCAAGCCACCGAAGGTCACTGGGCCCGCTTCTTCCGGCACGTGGGAACCGACTGGGCCAGGCACACGCCGCTCTCCCCTGATCGTCGGCGCACCCTACTTGAAGCCTATAGAGCGCGCAAAGGCTCTGGGCTGCCACAGGGGTTGGAGGATGTCCGCTGCTTAATCGATGATCGAAGGCGGCTCTTCACTCTTCGCGAATTGCGTGTTGGTAAGCTCGTTGAACCGGACTTTCAGGCGCTAGAAGAGGCGCTTCGTGATGCCAACAGCGAGATCGGGGTTATCGAACGGTCGGAACAGTCTCGCGCTTTTTTCGTAAGTTTCGGCATCCGCCCACTGTCTGCGATCGTAGGCGTGAGTGAGACGGTGCTCGCTCCCTTGGGTCGAGCACCTCTCTGGTACAAGCCTAAGCAATGCGAACGGGTCCTCACCATGCTGCGCCGCCCGCTTTTTGCGCGAGCGTTGTATGAGGTCGCCTACCGGAACCGACATGGCCATCCGGGTTTCGATCCTTCGTCGCAGGCAATGATCGAAGCACGTCTTGCCGCCATCCGCGAAATTGCATTCTTCCAGGGCATGGAGCGGCGATACAGTGTGGGTGGCGCAAGCATTCTCGTGCCCGCGCAGGTCGCTGTCAGCGGAGTACGGATCGGATTCGTTCCTCCGAAGACCAAGAATAGCTTCCAGTTGTTGCTCGCCGAAGCACTTGCCGAGATCGCAGGAGCGACCAGTGTGGCGACGATGCGCAGCATCGCCAACGCCTTCCTTCCGCTTGTTCTTTGCGGTACCCATGACGAGCTCACGGATTATCTCGATCGGATGGGCATTCCTCGTGGCCGCCAATGGGCAGCTGACCATGACGACGGCAAAGATCTCGACAGCGATGACGATGACGATGACGAAAGTGAAGAAGACGCTGAGGAACTCGCATTGCGCCAAGTCTTCGACAGTCTCGACACAAGGGGCTCTACGGATGTAGAAGCAGTCGGCCCCATCGATCCGGGGGTGCCGCTCTCAATTAATTCACCGCAGCCCCCTCCAGCCAAACCTCTACCCTTCGAATTGCCAAATCTCGGTGACGTTTCGCTGACTGTCGCATCGAACCAGGGCACTGAAATTGAACCGCGCGGTCCGTCGGGCGGCGGAGGCGGACCTTCAAGTGCCTGGCTTCCACCGACGCCAGCCGAAATTGAACGTGCGAGCCTCTTGGGTCGGCGTGGCGAAGAGCTCGTATATCGTATGGAGCTACAGAAAGTGCGCGATATGGGATATTCCGAGCCCGAGCGTTACGTTATTTGGACATCACGTGACGAACCTGGTGCCGACCACGACATCCGCTCAATCGACGCCCACAAGCGACCGCGTTGGATTGAAGTAAAATCGACGACAGGTGTCGATGGTCGGTTCGACTGGTCGCGTAAGGAGTTCGAAAAGGCTCTACGCGAGCGTGAACGCTACGAATTGTGGCGCGTCTATCGCGTCGCCGATCACGCACCAATCGCAAAGTGCTTCCCCAATCCTGCACGCATGCTTGGTAGGCGCCAGATAACCCTTGAGCTCGGCATGTTGCGCGCCAACATTGAGAAGCTAGATTGAAGCTCTCAAAACGAGCCACGAATAGGTGTTTCGGTAAACATGGGGGGCGGCTGTAATCGGTAGCCGACCTGCCTGGCGCTTTCTAGCGTGTCATGCAGCATCTGTCGACTGGTGGACGGGGATTCTACAACTACACGCAACATGCTCTTGCATACGCCTTTGTATTGGCCATGAACGGCAAGCCCGACACAGCCGAAGAAGAGTTTCAACGCTATTCACAGCGTCTTTCAGAGGCGGCTCGAAAAAAACTCCGCAAGCTATTCATTGATGCAGGCGGTCACCTTGGCTAAGCGAGTACGACTTTTTCAACAGAATCGGCCGATTGCTGCCTGTCGCGAAGATGTTCATTTAGAGGTGGCCCTTGATGGGAGCGCCCGGAAACCTGCATTGACGGTCAGCGCAATCATTTATTTCAAGGGTCACTCTTCGACTCCGTGGGTTTTCGACTCCGCGGCTTACGCTTGGCAACAGGAGCTTGGCGGACCTGCAACAGTTGCTGCTCCAATGTTTCGGCCCGAGCCTGCTGGGCTGCGGCACGTTGCTGGGTTTGGCTAAGCTCGGTTTGGATCGACTCCAGCCGTCGTTGCAATTGCTCGACATGCCGACCGGCCTCTTTGAGCTGAGTCGATACGACCTTGCCCTCCTCGCGCGCGCGGTCGACCTCACGGTGTGCACGATCCTCGACCCCGCGCACGTAGTTCTCCTGAGCAACGCGCTCCTGCTCGGCCTTGAGCCGCAGCGCCCGGAGTTCCTGCTGCAGTGTCTGGTTATGCTGCTGAGCTTCACGACGCTCGTGCAACCAACTTTCACGCTGCAGCTGCAGATCCTCGATCTGCAGCTGGCGCTGGGACAGTAACAATTCCAAGTCGGCCAAGCGCGCCTCGGCGGCCTGGCGCCCAGCAACGGCCTCCGTCGCCTGCTGGCGACACTGCGCCGCGTCCTGGCGCGCCTCATCCTCAATCTCGGCGACCCGGTCACGTTCTGCGATCAGCACCTCGCGCTGGTCCACTAGCGCCTGTTCGGCGACACCTTGCGCCAGGTGAATGGCCTGCTGCCACACCGTGACAAAGGCCTGCGACACCTCGCCCGGCAGTGCAGGCAGACGGGTCTCACCGTTCAGGCGTTCGGCCAGGCGGGCCCACCATTGATCGAGCAGACCGCCGACCCGCGCCGGGCTGCCACGGCCCAGCTCCAGGCGCACGCGCTCCACTGTCGGTCGTTCACCGCGGGCCAGCACTGCATCCGCAGCGACAAACACGTCGTTTTCCGGCACCCCTACCGCCATGCCCCACCTCCAGCTATATTAGGTCTGATAATAGAATGTTATCCGACCTAACAACTTTAGGAATATACGGTGGACGTATCAAATAATACGAATCAACCGATTTCAGCGACGGAAACGCCGCTCGAACCCACGAAACTGGCCCAACACACGCAAGCGGCCGCCGAGGCGTTTATTGCCGCCGGCACGGCCGCCAATACCGTGCGCAGTTACCGCAGCGCCTTGGCCTATTGGGACGTCTGGTTGCACCTGCGTTACGACCGGGCGCTGGGCGATGGTGCTCTCCCCGCGCCGGTCGTCGTGCAATTCATTGTCGATCACTTGGCGCGCCCCACACCTGACGGGACTTGGCACCACCTGCTACCACCGAACATAGACTTGGCCTTGTGCCAGGCCCGGGTCAAAGGCAAGCCCGGGCCTTTGGCCTTCAACACCGTCAGCCATCGCTTGGCCGTCCTGGCCAAATGGCACAAGCTCCAGCACTGGGACAACCCCTGCGCCGCCTCTGCGGTCGTCACCTTGCTCCAAGAAGCCGGCAAAGCCCAGGTTCGCCAGGGCGTCGGCGTCCGCAAGAAAACCGCGATGACCCGCGAGCCTCTGCAGGCGATGCTCGCCACCTGTACCGATGGCCTGCGCGGCGTGCGGGATAAGGCTTTGCTGCTGCTCGCGTGGAGCGGGGGTGGTCGCCGAAGGTCGGAAGTGGTGACCTTAAGAATAGAAGACCTGCGCCGACTGGACGAGGACACCTGGCTGTATACGCTGGGGGCCACGAAAACCGAGACCAGCGGCCAGACCCGCGAAAAGCCGTTGCGCGGTGCCGCGGCGCGTGCCCTCGACGCCTGGCTCGAAGCCGCGCCCTGCCCCAGCGGGCCGATCTTCCGTCGCCTGCGCAAATACGGTCAGGTGACGGAGACCGCCCTGTCAGGCGATGCGGTGGCCCGGATGATCAAGCGCCGGGCGACGCTGGCCGGCTTGACTGGGGACTGGGCGGCGCACAGTTTGCGGTCCGGCTTTGTCACCGAGGCGGGGCGCCAGGGAGTCCCTCTGGGCGAGGTCATGGCCATGACCGAACACCGCAGTGTCGCGACCGTCATGGGCTATTTTCAAGCCGGTTCCCTGTTGTCCAGCCGGGCCACCCGACTGCTGGAGGAGGAAGACACCGATCCATCCGTCGAGCGTGGGTAGTCCGCCAGCGATGGCTGACGAAGCTTGCTGCAGAGGCGGCAGGTGTTTGACCAGCGTCTTCACGCCTAATCAACCGAGCTCGAGCCATCGCTCGGTCACCCTGTGACTCAGCGGGCCCTGCGAACCCGTGCGCCGCGTCACCACCGCGGTGTTGGTGCTACCGCGTTGAACGCCGCAAAGGTGCGTCAACCCCTAACTTTTTCCTCATTTCCAAAAACAGCGGCATAAAGTAAAAAAAGAGATGATCGACCGTACGCTGGTAAACCGTTGCCTGATGCCGAAGCTCGTCAAGTAAATGCTGGTCAACCAGCAACTGCCCGAGGCACCGGTCTCGCTCGGTTTTGCTCAACGCAGAACCTTGCTCTGTGGACTCTGCACTTAACAGGCGACGCAACTCATCGAACCTCGGTTCAAAAATGCATTGCGTCGCTTCCAACAGCGGCATGAAGTCCCGCCACAGGTTACCGCCGGCGCCCTCTGGCGTGAATGCGGCGGCCGAAGGATCTGTGACCAATAAGGGACGACTAAACAGTTCTAGTTTCATCGCGTGTAACTCCACCGCTTGCTCGTGATCATGCCGACGATGCTGCGCCTCGACGGCCTGAGCAAACGCCAATTGCCGCTGCGCCTTGTCCAGATTCCTCTGCGCGCCCCGTGTGGCGCGTTTCGCGTCTTTGGCGGTTTCGCGTGACTGCCGAAGACGTTCGCGCCACTGCTCGTTGCTTCTCAGTAAGCGTTGGCGTTGATCGGCGAGCGCCTGTCGCTCCTGGGTCAAGCGTTGCTCAAGGGCCTGACGCTGCTTGGCGAAGGCTTTCTCCATCACGCAGCGATCTTCCACCCACGCCTGTCGCTGGTGCGCTAAAGCCTGTTCGGCGTCCTGACGTCCTTGTGCAGTCGCTTGCTCCCACAGCAAGCCCAAGGCCTGTGTGAGCGTGGCGGGAAGCGTATCCTGGCGCAGCCGACCGAGCAGTTGCGCCCACCATTGGTCCAGAAGCGCGCCGATCCGTACCGGGTTGCCGCGTCCCAACTGCGCGCGCACGCGCTCGGGGGTGGCATTGCGGCCGCTGGCCAGGATCGCGTCGGCGGCGGCAAAAATGTCTTCATCGCTCACATCATTGGTCATTTCTGCTCCTTTTTGGCAAGACGCTCACGACCCGGCTATGACCCAGGCGTAAGGGACCGTGTTGCCTCGCGTGGGATCGCACCAGCACCAAGTCCCCGGCGGAGCTTCGGCAAAGCTGACACGATTGCGTTGGGCCTGGCGAAACCAAGAACGCGCTTGTGCGACGAGATCACGTCTCGCCAAATCGACAGATGGGAAACCGCTGAGCAACCGCAACAACGTGGCCCGGTTCCACAGCACATGCCAAAACAACAGCCGCTCCTTGAGCCCCCACCCAACAATCCAGCCTCTGGCCTGCAGACGCTGCCGGATGCGTTTCAACCGACCCAGCTGATGTTGGAAGTCTGCGGCTGAGCTCGGCCAGTCTTCGAGTCGGCCCAATTTGCCCAGACGGTTCGCCTGGTCCAGGACTCGGTACAACGCACACGGATCGGTCCGTCCAGGCAAATCCAGGCAAGCGCACAGCAGGTACGAGGTGAACACCTGGCGTAGCCATGACCGCGAGCGGGAGTCAGCACTGCGCTCACTGCCCAGCAGCGCCAGCAGGCCTGCCAGTCGCCGCCAATCCGGCACGCCGCACAGCCGTAGCAGGCGCGCAGTGGAATAGTAGCGAAGCGGGCGTCCGTTGAGGCGGAGTTGCGCGGCCCAACAGCCAGTGTCCTCCAACGGGTGCACCATACGCTGCAACAGCGGCCAGAGCGGATCGTCCAACACCGTTTGTAACATCGGGAAGTCCGCAATTAGTGCCGCGCGCAGCGGGTCTCTTGGCAATCGGCCGGTGAGGTAATCGGGCCATTTGTGATTGAACGTCTCGGGGACCGCACGTCCCCTGCGCCGCGCCCACCACGGGTCACCCCAACGCGAGATGGCCGGCCCCGTGGCGGCACATCCCGCCACTTCGGTCAGCGTTTGACCAAAAAAAATCGCCCGAAGCTGTCCAACAGATTTGTTGTCCGACATCAGATGAGCCCCTCGCCTAGGTGCCATCACCGCCGTTAAATCATGGACCCTACCGACGACTTTTGCTCACGGCTGGCTACCCGCTACCCGAGGCGTGGTCGATGCGAAATCTTTTAGTGAGTCTGAAACAGCTGAATCAGAGCGATTGTTGCGTTTTTTTACATGGTTGGAGTCGGTTAGATTTTTTGGATCAACCGTTAAATAATATGAACACTGCAGGCCCCAAGCTCTTCGGCACCTAAAGGAGGTCGGAAATGTTGGCCAGTATTAACAGCATGCCGTGTGATCCATTACTCGCCTTCCCTTGGCCGAAAGCGGGACATCGCAATTTTTCGACGACCTTTCCGTCACGCAAAAATCGCCGCTCACTGCGTTGTGGGACCCGCTTGCAGGCCGATTACTGTGTGCGCCTGGAGCATGACTCGGACATTGAGCAGTACTGGGCGCTCCCCCATGCGTTCGCTTGGGCAGCAGGCACTAACAAACACCGCTACGCCCCCCATTTCTTGATTGCGCACAAGGATGGCGGTGGTTGCTATTGCGAGGTGCAGGAGAGTTTCGCCAACCTGACACCGCAACGAACTGAAACCCTGATGGCTTTCGACGCTCTGTGTCAGGAGCATGGCTGGCGGTTCCACTGTGTCACGGGGGCCACTGTTCACGGGCCGACGTTTGCTACGATGCAGTCGTTGTATCTGCGTAGCTTGGCTACTACGCCTGACGAGTACCGGAAGTGCCTGCAACTGGTGCAAGAGTTGAGTTGGCCGGCGACCGTGAGGGAGGTGTTGAATAGCATCCCGGCGCCCTCCCTCGCGGCTCTGTGTAGCTGCCTGTTCTTTGGACGCCTTCAAGCCAACCTGAGTCAAGCGCTGAACCTGAACCTGGTCATTCAAGGACCGGATACGGATTCAGATGTTGTCTAAGGAAATAGCCGTCCCACTCGTCGGTGCGCAATACCTTATCGACGACATCGTCTATGAAGTGATCCAACTCGATGACGACTTGGTAACCCTCTCGACCGTCACGCACCTGCGGGTCATACACATCTGCTTTGACTCTTTTATGAGCGACCTCAAGCGGCGCAACATCACCTTGTTCGCCGATCAGCCTGGACATGGCTCCAATGCCATCGCCTTTCTGCATCCCGAGGACCCCAAAGTCATCGAAGCGAAACGCAAAAAGCGCTATATCGTCACAGCATTAAGCGAACAGGGTAACTGCTTACCGGAGCAGGCAACCAAGGACATCATCGCTCGGATAGCGGTTGAAACCGACGACCCCCATCCCCCCGCCTACAAGACGCTGTGCCGTTGGGTCCAGCGTTTTCGAGCGAACGCTAACGACGAATTTTCACTGTACAAACAGCCCAGCACGCTGCCACGCGGACGAAAGCTCTCCGCTGAAGTGCAGGCCAAGCTCGACGCGATCATTGAAGACCAATACATGTCTCGCGCGGAGCGCATCACGGTCCACCGTGTCTTTGAGTTATTGGACGGTTACGTCGAGAACATCAACCGTCAACGCGCCGGAGGCTGCGAACCGTTGCTCTGCGCCCCCTGTCGCTCAACCGTCGTCCGCGCGATCGCTAAACGCGCCGGCTATCGGACTGATTATCGGCATCTCGGCGCAGAAGCCGCTAATAAACGGCATCAGTTCAGCGGTAAGCAAGCGCGGCCCAGCGTGCCGCTGGAGGTGTGCGAGATCGATTCACACCCCTTGGACATTGAAGTCGTTGACCGAAATGGCCGTGTATTGGGCAAGATCGCAAGCCTCACCGTCATCTTTGACCTGTGCTCGGAAATGGTCATCGGTTGGGAATTGTCACTGACGCCGCCGTGCGGCGAGAAAACGCTGAGAGCGATCCGGATGGCAGTGGTGGCCGTCCCGGGCGAGGAGTACCAACGCGGAACTATGGAGGTTCTGGTCAGTGATGGTGGTCCCGAAAACGCCAATAGCCTCTTCTTCACGATCGTTGATCGCCTGGGTATCAAGTGGATATTGCCGCCGCCAAAAAGCCCCAACACTCGCGCGCGCATCGAGCGCTTCTTCCGAACCTTCGAGTTTTGGCTCCATGAGCAGTACGGCACCACCTTCTCCAACCCCGAGGCGTGCGGCGATTATGACTCGACACGCCACGCCTGTTTCACCGTAGAGTCCTTAGCAGATTATTTTCACGAGTGGCTGGAAGACGTTTACCACAACAAAAAGCATGGCACGCTGCACATGCCCCCCCGGGTGGCTTGGGAGCGTGCGATGCAAAATCAACTGCCCCCGCGGAAATTCAAGCCTAAAGCCCTGGAGGCGCTGTTCCGCGGAATCGAATATTCCGCACTCAGCGGCAACCGCGCCCAATTCTTCAAGCTGTCCTGGACCGGAGCCAATCTGGGCAGGATCAAGGCCAAGCTGCGAAAGGGCGAAAAAGCGATCTGCTATTACGACCCGACTGATCTGGGTGTGATCTGGGTCGCGGCACCCATTGCACCGCGCGATAAGGTACCCGCTTGGGGTACCGCAAGAGACTATCAACCAGGCCTGACCCTGTTCGAGCATCAACTGCTACAGAAAGAGATAGCGGCTGACGGTAAACAATTTGATGACCACGAGGCGCATATCGCTTTGGAGCATTTACGCCAACGCATGCAGAAGGATCACGACCAGTTCATCGCGGCTAAATCAAAGCGCGTGCGTAGCCAGAAGGCACCCCCCAACGCGCCTCCACCAAGCGTTGAACTCACCGACTTTGAAGATCCTTGGGATGCCGACGACCCAGAACCCTGGAGGGTAGACTGACCATGACAACAAGTACCGAGCGCCAAGCCCGAGTACTTAAAGCGCTTGCACAGTGTGTTGTGTGGCACCCCGAATTCGCTCGGGCTTACGCACTGGCTCAAAAAAGCATGGGCGCGACCAAGAACCGGCAAGCAGCGACTTCGATAATGCTACTGGGTGATCAAGGGGTCGGCAAATCCACGCTGTGTGAACGGATCGAACAGGAAGTCAGAGTCGCCACCGAACTCGATACTGAACAAAGTCATATCCTGATAATGCCCTGCATACTCATCGAGTTGCCATCGACAGCCACCATCAAAGCCGTGGCTGTAGAGCTACTGCTGAAACTTGGCCTTGAGGATCGTGAGCGGCTAGAGCGCTTCAGTAGCCCCTCCTTGACCGGAATGATCATCCAGCGCTTGATCGTCACCCAGACACAACTGATTATCCTGGACGAGTTTCACCGCCTCCTTGATCAGGGATCAACTGAGACAAAAAAAAGGGTATGCCGGTGGATCAACCATCTCCTTAATCAGACAAAGATCCCTATCTTGCTGGCTGGACTGCCGAAAATTGAAACACTGATAGATACCATCCCTGAACTGAGCGACCGTTACCCTTATCGCAAACGTCTGAGGTATTTCGACTTTGCTGACAAAGCTGCCACGGCCCAATTTCATAGAGTAATTGAAGCGATTGAGCAAAAAGTCATCGAGCCGGCAGATTTCGCTGAACGGGTCAGCCTCACCCAAGAGGCTACATTCAAGGCGATTTGCTTAGCCACTGACGGAAGCTTCCGCCATTTGAATATGCTTTTGAATGACTCCCTGACACTCGCCCTGGCGCGCGTGGACAATACATTCACCCTTGAAGACCTCGCCCGCGCCGCCGACGACCTCCATTTCTGTCGAGCACGCAATCCCTTCCGCATGTCTTCTTCAGAGGTTAGTGCCAAGCTGCTAAAAAAATATGAATAAACTCTGCTATATACCAAAACCCGCCGAATTCGAGAGCCCCAAAAGCTTATTGATGCGTATGGCACACTACAACGGATTTGGTACGGTGAGTAACATGTGCACCTACTTCGCCTCAATACCGCACCACTGGAGCGATTTGCTTGGCCAAAGCTCCCCACTGCTCGACATCGTGGATAAGCAAGCGCCATTACTCGCTGGCGACTTACGTAGAGTCTTTTACTCCATACTACCGCAGCCACGCAGTTTCAAGGTGGACAATATCTATTTACCCCGCGGTGCTTGCGGCAACAGCTTACGCTATTGCCCCCAATGTATTGACGCCGCACGGTCGCCCATCTTTCACGACCTTCCTGATCTCGAAGTGTGCCTGCTGCATGGCATAGTATTGGTCAGCTCCTGCCCACACTGTCACACTAAAGAGTTATGGCACCACGCCCAGTTGGTCAACTGCCGGTGCGGCTTCCAGCGCAGTGCGGCTTGCCGGGTAATCGGTGATTTTATGCCGGCCGTGGCCGATCCGTTTGAGTCTCATCAGGTCGTCGAAGAAATTTCATCCAAGTATGCCCTTTCCAAGCTTTGTGCCAGTCTGTGGGACGCGCGCCGACGGGCTGATAATCACAGCTGCTGCATCCTACCGTTACAAGTCATCGAGCATATTGAGATGACCGTTGCATCACAGGTGGCACGCTATCCGGGATTTATCAGGTCGTTACACATGGCCCCGTGGATAAACTCCGGCACTGCATCGGTCGCCTGGCTTGCCAATCGTGCTCTGCACCGGCTTTACACCGATAATTCATCCTGTCAAATGCATGACTGCTGCCGATTCGCGACGATTAGCCGCCGAAATATGCTGCGCGCGGTGTTTGGTGATGAGCGGGAAGATGTAGAAACCGTCTTAGACTACAATCTTGACCGTTGGATGGAACAGCAATCCCCTGATCATTACAACGCAACCCGACGCTGCCAGATCATCCGTCAAGCTAACGCCGGGTACTGTCCGGCCTATCAACGATCCGCAGAAAATCTGGCTGGCCTTACAAAGGATGAGGTGGCCACACTGCTACAGTGTTCATTATCAACAGTTGATCGATTGCAAAATCAGGGCTGGTTTGTTCGTCCTGTACAAGCAATGCCTATTCGATCATTCCTTCCCGACGTTCTCGATCGGACCGCGACCGAGCAATTCGCGAAGCAATACATTCTGTTAGATGAGCTATGCACTTTACTCGGCTTACCCACCTATTTGGGCGACCACCTTATGAGAACAGCCGGAATACGATTAATAAATCCATTTTTTGAACCAAAATTGTACCATCGAGCCACGGTCTTCGTGATGCTTGGCCATCTTCAACGCCATCATTTAGTCTGCGAAACAGACACCCAGCAATCGACTAATGTAATGGCACCTGCCACCTTTGGAAATATACAATATACATTCATCCTGACTGGAGCACTTCGTAAAACGCAGCCAAACTACACGTCATATCAAATGCAGAACTACGTGCGCCCAATTACAGCGCCATCTGATATCGAGAGGGCTGCCGCGGACTCGCATCTTTTCAACATCAACGAAGTCTTCGAAATTCTGAGAACCCCTCTGACCGACGGGCTCAAAGCGTTACTTAAGGTCGGCATTGATCTCCAAAAGCTGCCTCACGTAAGCTCAAGGTACAGCCTACTGGACATTGAGATTATTCGCGACATCATAGGGAGTACCTGAAAACTCAAACCCGGCGTAAATGCGCGATGAATTCCTACTGACCAGCCACTGCACTTCAATTACTTCTTTTAAAAATCATCTTAACAGACAAGTTAAGAGCTCCATTACGACGGAGCTGTTACATCAGAAGCCACTGCGGTAAATGAGGCGTGATGATTTCGTTGACGGTTAACTCATTTATACAAACCAAATTTTAATGGTTGCTGTCTGCTCCCTAGATGGGCTGGCTCGACGCCCAGGTGACCCTGCCCACGATCTCTAGCATCCCAGCAAAATGTTGGCGCTACAGCTTGGTCGCGACAGAGTTTTTCGCTCACGATCCTAATTGTATTGGCCATTCTCGATACTGACGACGTCTGCGGGCTGATTCTCTAATCTAATGCAACGCGCCTCTCATTTCTAATGGATCTACTTGCTTACAAGCACCGTGTTTCCGATGTGAGATTCTCATTTCTGTGGGTTACCTAGGGGAGCGAGCCTGCTCGCGATAGGGTGTGTCATTCAACAATGATGCTGGCTGATCCACCGCTATCGCGAGCAGGCTCGCTCTCACAAGGGGTTTGGCATTTCAATTGATCGAAATCCCCGCTACAGGTCATTCCGTCCAGCAGCGCTACAGAACCCGCGTATCTTTGGCATATGATGCCGGGCCCTCGCTTTCCCCTCGGCCCGGACAGGAGCCCAGATGCAGCTCAAACACAAAATCGTCGCGCTCGGGATCCTGCCGCTGGTCCTGGCCATCGCCGTCATCTGCGCCCTGGTGATCTCCCTCAACCGCCAACTCGGCGACCAGCAGGCCCAGCTCATCGAAGACAGCATCCTGGCCAGCAAGCGCGCCGAACTGAAAAACTACGTCGAAATGGCGCAAAGCCTCATCGCCCCCCTCTACGACGACGGCCACGGCGACGCCCAGGCCCAGCAAAAAGTCCTGGAAGAACTGCGCAAACTCAGCTTCGGCATCAACGGCTACTTCTTCGTCTACGACCGCGAAGGCCGCAGCCTGATGCACGCGCGCCAGTCCGAACTGGTGGGCAAATACCTCTGGGACATGCAAGACCCCCACGGCCTGCCGGTCATCCAGACCCTGCTGAAAAGCGCCCAATCCGGCGAAGGCTTCCAGCGCTACGCCTGGAACAAACCCTCCTCCGGCCAGGTCACCGACAAACTCGCCTACGTGATCATGCTCGACCGCTGGGGCTGGATGCTCGGCACCGGCATCTATCTCGAAGACGTCGAACGCGCCACCCAGCAAGCCCGTGACGAAGTTGCCCAAGGCATCCGCAAAACCATGCTCGCCATCGCCGCCGTGGCCCTGGTCGCGGTACTGCTGGTCTTCGCCAGCGGCATGACCCTCAACGTCAGCGAACACCGCCTCGCCGACAAAAAACTCCAGCGCCTGACCCAACGCATCGTCAGCCTGCAGGAAGAAGAACGCTCCCGGGTCTCCCGTGAACTGCACGACGGCATCAGCCAGGTGCTGGTGTCGATCAAGTTCCAGTTCGAACTGGCCAGCCTGGTGCTGGAAAACGGCCAGGACCGCGGCCTGGGCATCCTGCGCGAAGCCACCGAACGCCTGGGCGAAGCCATCGGCGAAGTGCGCAGCCTGTCCCATGACCTGCGCTCATCCCTGCTCGACACCCTCGGCCTGCCCGCCGCAATCGGCCAGCTCGCCGCCGAATTCGAACAACGCAGCGGCCTGAAAGTGAACTACAACGACAACGAATTCGCCTGCGACCTTGTCGACGGCGCTGCCGTCTCGCTGTTTCGCATCGTCCAGGAAGGCCTGACCAACATCGAACGCCACGCCCAGGCCAGCAACGTCGACATCACCCTGCACGGCTGCCCACAGGGCGTGCGCCTGACCCTGGTCGACGACGGCATCGGCTTCAACGTCGCCCAGGTCGAACGTCGCCACACCGGCATTGGCCTGCGTAATATCCGCGAGCGAGTCGACCACTTCGGCGGCCAGTTCACCCTGACATCGACACCGGGCCGCAGCGAACTCGACGTACTGCTGCCCCTCAAACCCACCGGCGCTCCCCGCTGATCACCACCACAACAAGAGTGAATAGCCGCGATGAACCTGCCCTCCCCGATCCGCGTCGCCCTGGTCGACGACCACTCCCTGGTCCGCGACGGCATCAAGGCCCTGCTGTCCGTCATGGCCAACCTGGAAGTCGTCGGTGAAGCCGAAAACGGCGCAGACGCCATCGACATGATCGGACGCTGCCAACCCGACCTGGTACTGGTCGACATCGGCCTCAAGGACATGAACGGCCTGGAACTCACCCGGCTGCTGCGCAACCGCTACCCGGCGCTCAAAGTGCTGGTGCTGAGCATGTACGACAATCACGAATACGTCAGCGAATCTGTGCGCGCCGGCGCCAGCGGCTACGTCCTGAAAAACTCACCCTCCCGGGAAATCATCGCCGCCATCGACGCCATCACCAACGGCGGCTCCTTCTACAGCGCCGAAATCGCCCAGCGCCTGATCGCCGACAAAAACACCGACACTGAGTTGACACCACGGGAGAGTCAGGTGCTGTACAAAATGGCTCAGGGGTTGAACAACAAGGAAATGGCAAGGGAACTGGATATCAGCGTGCGGACTGTTGAGACGCATCGATTGAGTATTCGTCGCAAGTTGAATATCGATAAGCCGGCGGCGTTGGTGAAGTACGCGATTGATCATGGGATTATTTCGCGGTAGGCGTTCCGACGGACGAGGGCATCGCCCACCGTTCGTGGTGCAACGCAAAACGTGTCTGTAGAGCGAACATCCGCCGCCTCAAGTACCGAGCTGTACAACAGCACCTCTTTACGCGGCAGTGGGCAGCGAGCCCCGCGCTATTCCATCTCCGAGATGGCGCCGTCGAAGCCAACCGAAGTATTTGTCAATAAATTTGCCCCTGCTACAGAATTGAGCGGCGCGATCCAGCGCACCGGCGAAGCATTCCAGTACCTGCCCCTAGCCGTGCCGAGTGGGGACATTCCCGGACGCTACCTGTTCACCGAAGAAGGTTTGCAGCAGTACGCCGCACTGGAGCATGCCTTTGCCGAGTTTAAAATCGAATTGACCGGCGGCGAATCGCCGACACTGCGGCGACTCAAGGAACAGATGGGAGAGCAGAAGAAAAGCGATTTGAAGCCTGACTGATATCAGTGCGAGCACCGGCGGCCTCGTTTCACTCGACAGCTCCTACGCGGCTCCTCCGCTGCTAACAAAGCTTGCTCGCGATAACGCACGTCCAGCCACGATATCCATCATCTGTCCCCTTCCTGCAATCCCCGCTAATCCCCTCTTTCAAACCATCCGACCAGAAACTCGCTCCAGGGACTTGTGCTTCCAGTATTATGGTATACCATCAGACGCACAGACACTCTCACCCTATTACGGAGCAGCTCATGAGTTTCGAAATCCGCAAGATCGTCAGCTACGTCGAAGAAACTTTCATCGAAGGCGGCAAGGCCACCGACAAACCCGTGACTATGGTCGGCCTGGCCGTCGTCATGAAGAATCCCTGGGTGGGCAATGGCTTCGTCGAGGACCTGAAACCGCAGATCCGCGAGAACTGCTCCGACCTCGGCGCGCTGATGGTCGAGCGCCTGGTGGGCATCATCGGCGGTGCCGACAAGATCGAAGCATACGGCAAGGCCGCTGTAGTCGGCGCCGATGGCGAGATCGAGCACGCCTCCGCCGTCATCCACACCCTGCGCTTCGGCAATCACTACCGCGAAGCCGTGAAAGCCAAGAGCTACCTGAGCTTCACCAACAAGCGCGGTGGCCCGGGCACTTCGATCCAGATTCCGATGATGCACAAGGATGACGAAGGCCTGCGTTCGCACTACATCACCCTGGAAATGCAGATCGAAGATGCACCGCGCGCCGATGAAATCGTCGTGGTCCTGGGCTGCGCCGACGGCGGCCGCCTGCACCCGCGCATTGGTAACCGCTACATCGATCTTGAAGAACTGGCCGCTGAAAACGCCCAGTAATCGCACAGGGCAACTACAACAAAAAGGCATGCAGGAGCGCTCCATGATTCGGCTCACCGCTGAACGCACCCCGGCTGGCACCAGTTACCTGGCGACCGGCCAAGGCCAGCCCGTGGTTTTGATCCACGGCGTGGGCCTGAATAAAGAAATGTGGGGCGGCCAGGTCGTTGGCCTCGCCACCCAATACCGCGTGATTGCCTACGACATGCTCGGCCACGGCGCCAGCCCGCGCCCGGCAAGCGGCACGCCGCTGCTCGGATATGCCGATCAGTTGCTGGAGTTGCTCGACCACCTGCAATTGCCCAAGGCGACGGTGATCGGCTTCTCCATGGGCGGACTGGTAGCGCGGGCGTTTGCCCTGCACTACCCGGAGCGCCTGGAGGGCATGGTGGTGCTCAACAGCGTGTTCAACCGCAGCCCCGAGCAGCGCGCCGGCGTCATTGCCCGCACCGCGCAAGCGGCCGAGCACGGCCCGGATGCCAACGCCGAAGCTGCCCTGTCGCGCTGGTTCAGCCGCGAGTACCAGGCGGCCAACCCGGCGCAGATCGCGGCCTTGCGCCAGACCCTGGCGAACAATGATCCCCAGGGCTACCTGACCACCTATGAACTGTTCGCCACCCAGGACATGTACCGCGCCGACGACCTGGGCAGCATCCAGGTGCCGACGCTGATCGCCACCGGTGAGCTGGACCCCGGTTCCACCCCGGAAATGGCCGAGCAACTGGCGCGGCGAATTCCCGGTGCGACCGTTGCCGTGCTCGCCGAACAACGGCATATGATGCCCGTAGAATCGCCGCGCCTGGTCAACCAGCTGTTGCTGGAGTTTCTCGACACGGCGCACTCCCGACAAAATCAAATAAAGGGGATCGTTGCATGACACTCGCACGCTTCCAGATGTGCATCGGCGGTGAATGGGTCGATGCCCTGTCCGGCAAGACCTTCGAAAGCCTCAACCCGGCGCTGGCCCAGGCCTGGGCCGAATTGCCCGATGCCGACGAAGCCGATGTCGAACGCGCCGTCCAAGCTGCACAGACCGCCTTCGACAGCCCGGCCTGGCGTGGCCTGACCGCCACCGCCCGGGGCAAGTTGCTGCGCCGCCTGGGTGACCTGATCGCCGAGAACAAGGAACAACTGGCGCAGCTGGAGAGCCGCGACAACGGCAAGCTGATCCGCGAAACCCGCGGCCAGGTCAGCTACCTGCCGGAGTTCTTCCACTACACCGCAGGCCTGGCCGACAAGCTCGAAGGCGGCACCCTGCCGCTGGACAAGCCCGACCTGTTTGCCTACACCGTGCACGAAGCCATGGGTGTGGTGGCGGCGATCATTCCGTGGAACAGCCCGCTGTACCTGACCGCCATCAAGCTGGCCCCGGCCCTGGCCGCCGGCAACACGATCGTGATCAAACCGTCGGAACACGCCTCGGCGACCATCCTCGAACTGGCGCGCCTGGCCCTCGAAGCCGGCATTCCACCGGGCGTGGTCAACGTCGTCACCGGCTATGGCCCAAGCACCGGCGCAGCGCTGACCCGCCATCCGCTGGTGCGCAAGATCGCCTTCACCGGCGGCGCGGCCACGGCCCGTCACGTGGTGCGCAGCAGTGCCGAGAACTTCGCCAAACTGTCCCTGGAACTGGGTGGCAAGTCGCCGAACATCATTTTCGCCGACGCCGACCTCGACAGCGCGATCAATGGCGCGATTGCCGGGATCTACGCCGCCTCCGGGCAGAGCTGCGTGTCGGGCTCGCGCCTGCTGGTGCAGGACGACATCTACGACGAGTTCGTCGAGCGCCTGATCGAGCGCGCCAAGCGCATTCGCATCGGCAACCCCCAGGAAGACAGCAGCGAGATGGGCCCGATGGCCACCGCGCAGCAACTGGCGGTGGTCGAAGGCCTGGTGGCTGACGCCATTGCCGAAGGTGCCCGCCTGCGCCTGGGCGGCAAGCGCCCGCAGAACCTCGGCGACGGCTGGTTCTACGAGCCGACCCTGTTCGAATGCGACGCCAACTCGATGAAGATCATGCAGGAAGAAGTCTTCGGCCCGGTGGCTTCGGTCATTCGCTTCAAGGACGAAGCCGAGGCGTTGGCGATAGCCAACGACTCGCAGTTCGGTCTCGCCGCCGGCATCTGGACCCGCGACCTGGGTCGTGCCCATCGTCTCGCCCGGGATGTTCGTTCAGGGATCATCTGGGTTAACACCTACCGCGCAGTGTCGGCTATGGCGCCGATCGGCGGCTTCAAGAACAGCGGCTATGGACGCGAGAGCGGCATCGATTCGGTGCTGGCCTACACCGAGCTGAAAACGGTGTGGATCAACCTCTCCCAGGCTCCGATGCCTGATCCTTTCGTGATGCGCTAAGAGACCACAGACATGATCGAACCCGGCATTTACAAAGACGTCATGAGCTCATTCCCGTCCGGCGTCACGGTGGTCACCACCCTGGACCCGGATGGCGGCATCGTCGGCATCACCGCCAGCGCCTTCAGTGCGCTGTCGATCGACCCGGCCCTGGTGCTGTTCTGCCCCAACTATGCCTCGGACACCTACCCGATCCTGCGTGACAGCAAGCAGTTCGCGATTCACTTGCTGTCCGCCGACCAGACGGCCGAAGCCTATGCCTTTGCCAGCAAGGGCAAGGAAAAGGCCAAGGGTATCGAGTGGCACTTGAGCGAGCTGGGCAACCCCTTGCTGGGCAAGGCGACGGCCATCATCGAGTGCGAGTTGTGGCGCGAGTACGACGGCGGTGATCACGCGATCATCGTCGGCGCGGTGAAGAACCTGATCCTGCCCGAGCAGCCGGTCACGCCGATGATCTACCACAAAGGCAAGCTGGGCCCGCTGCCCACCCTGGCCTGACATTTTTCCCGCACTCAGATCCACCTGTGGGAACGAGCCTGCTCGCTCCCACAGGGCGAAGACTGTTCTCGCTCCTACAGTTGATTTACTCATTTTTTCAGGAGTCGGCATGAGCCCAGCATCCTCCCCCCTGTTCCGCCAACAGGCCTACATCGACGGCCAGTGGCTCGATGCGCCAGATGGCGCCGTTCAGGAAATCTTCAATCCGGCGAACGGCGAATTGATCGGCCAGGTGCCCAACCTCGGCGCCGCCCAGGCTCGCCAGGCGATTGAAGCCGCCCACAAGGCCTGGCCGGCCTGGCGTGCACTGACCGCCAAAGAGCGCAGCAATATTCTCAAGCGCTGGCACGGGCTGATGATCGAAAACGCCGACGCCCTGGCCCACATCCTCACCCTCGAACAGGGCAAACCCCTGGCCGAAGCCAAGGGCGAAATCCTCTACGCCGCCAGTTTCATCGAATGGTTCGCCGAGGAAGCCAAGCGCATCTACGGCGACACTATTCCAAGCCATAAAGGCGACGCACGCATCGTCGTCAGCAAGGAACCGATCGGCGTTGTCGCGGCCATTACCCCGTGGAACTTCCCGGCCGCGATGATCACCCGAAAAGCCGGCCCGGCGCTGGCGGCGGGTTGCCCGTGCATCGTCAAGCCCGCCCCGGAAACCCCATTCTCGGCCCTGGCCATGGCCGCGCTGGCTGAACAGGCGGGCATTCCACCGGGCATCTTCAATGTGATCACTGGCGACGCTGTCGCCATCGGCGCCGAACTCACCGCCAGCCCGCTGGTGCGCAAACTGTCGTTCACCGGCTCCACCGGGATTGGCAAACTGCTGATGGCGCAATGCGCGCCGACCCTGAAAAAAGTCTCGCTGGAACTGGGCGGCAATGCACCGTTCATCGTCTTCGACGATGCCGACCTGGAGCGTGCGGTGGAAGGCGCATTGATCGCCAAGTTCCGCAACGCCGGGCAGACGTGCGTGTGCGTCAACCGCTTCCTGGTGCAGGCCGGCATCCACGACGCCTTCGTCGCCCGGCTGGCCGAGCGCGTGGCGCAGTTGAAGGTCGGCAGCGGTTTCGACAGCGGCATCACCCAGGGCCCGCTGATCAACGAACGCGCCGTGGCCAAGGTAGAAGACCATGTGCAGGACGCCCTAGCCCACGGTGCACAGTTGCTCTGCGGCGGCGAACGGCATGCCCTCGGCCACGGCTTTTTCCAGCCCACCGTGCTGGCCGGCATCACGGGTACGATGAAAGTCGCCCGGGAAGAAACCTTCGGCCCGCTGGCGGCGGTATTCCGTTTCGATACCGAAGCCGAGGCGATCCACCTCGCCAACGACACCGAGTTCGGCCTGGCCGCCTACTGCTACACCCGCGACCTGGGCCGCGCCTGGCGCATGAGCGAGGCGCTGGAGTACGGCATGGTCGGGATCAATGAAGGACTGATCTCCACCGAGGTTGCACCGTTTGGCGGTATCAAGTCGTCGGGGCTGGGCCGCGAGGGCTCCAAATACGGCATCGAAGATTACCTGGAACTCAAATACACCCTGATGGGCGGCCTTTGAATCAAGCCCTGTAGGAGCTGTCGAGCGAAACGAGGCTGCGATCTTTTGATCTTGCTGTTCAAAAGCAAGATCGCAGCCCGCGGCAGCTCCTGCAGGGGTAACGCTGGAGACAAGTGAAATGAGCAACGTAAAGTACGAAAAAGGCCTGAAAATCCGCACCCAGGTGCTGGGCGAGGCCTATGTGCAGCGTTCCATCGAGAACGCCGACGACTTCACCCGTCCGCTGCAGGAGATGGTCACCGAGTATTGCTGGGGCCACGTCTGGGGGCGTGAGGGCTTGTCGCTTAAAGAACGCAGCATGATAAACTTGGCGATGATTTCGGCGCTCAACCGGCCGCACGAACTCAAGCTGCATGTGCGCGGTGCCTTGCGTAACGGGCTGAGTCGTGAACAAATACGCGAAATTCTGCTTCAGGTCGGTATTTATTGCGGCGTTCCCGCTGCCGTAGACAGTTTCCGGCTCGCCCGTGAAGCCTTCGCCGAAGCCGATGCCGAGGCCTCCAGTTAACCCTTGGCTGTTTGATCTGACCGGAGCACCGATGATCGTCATGATCGCAGTGCTCCTTTTGCATGGACAGCCACACTCAGAGCGGACCCCATGAAACGCCTGCCACTCGACGACAGCTTCAAGGTCAATCGCAACCCCGTTACCCTGCGCGAAATCGTGCTGGATAAACTGCGAAGCGCCATCATGAACTTCCAGCTCCTGCCGGGAGACCGTCTGGTTGAGCGCGACCTGTGCGACCGCCTGGGCGTGAGCCGCACCTCCGTTCGCGAAGCCTTGCGTCACCTCGAATCCGAAGGCCTGGTGGAATTCGCCGATGCCAAGGGCCCGCGGGTTGCCATCATCACCCTGTCCGATGCGGGAGACATCTACGAGCTGCGTTGCGTGCTCGAAGGCCTGATCGTCCAGCTGTTTACCCTGCGCGCCAAGGCCAAGAACATCAAGGCACTGGAAAAAGCGCTGGAGGAAAACCGCAAGGCCCTCAAGGATGGCGAACTGCAACAGGTCATCGATTCAGTGCAAGGGTTCTACGACGTCTTGCTCGAAGGTTCGGGCAACCATGTCGCGGCCACCCAACTGCGCCAGTTGCAGGCACGGATCAGCTACTTGCGGGCGACCTCGGTGTCCCAGCAGAACCGCCGCGGCGCGAGCAACCAGGAAATGGAACGCATGGTCGAGGCGATCAAGAGCGGCGATCCACTGGCCGCGCACCAGGCCTGCGTCGACCACGTTCGCGCAGCCGCCGCCGTGGCGCTCGATTACCTCAAGCGCAAGCAGGAAGAAACCGGTGAAGTCCCGGTCATTACCCTGCCGATCGCCCTCAAAGAACCTCGCATAGGTCGCTAATCATGTTCAGCCCGAGCTATTGCCCAAAGTGTGGTGCCAGTGATCTCAAGTCGCAGCTACCGCCGGGTGATACGCACGAGCGCCTGATGTGCTGTGGTTGCGGCTACATCCATTACGTCAATCCGAAGATCATCGCCGGCTGCATTATCGAGCAGGACGGCAAGTACCTGTTGTGCCAGCGCGCCATCCCGCCCCGTCCTGGCACCTGGACACTGCCAGCGGGTTTCATGGAAGGAGGCGAGACCACCGAGCAGGCTGCGTTGCGCGAGGTCTGGGAAGAAAGCGGGGTGCGTGCCGAGATTCTGTCGCCCTACTCGATTTTCAGCGTGCCAAAGATCAGTGAGGTGTACATCATCTTCCGCGCCATTGCCCTGGACATTACCGGGCAGTACGGGCCAGAGACCCTCGACTACAAGTTCTTTGCGCCTGAGGATATTCCTTGGGAGAGCATCTACTATCCGGCGATCCGGCAGATTCTCGAGCGCTATATCGAGGAGCGTCAGGCTGGGGTATACGGAATCTACATCGGTAACGACGATACCGGGAAGATTCACTTCATCCGCTGATAGTTTTTTAACGACCAGACACAAGCCCCCGGCATAACCCGGGTCATGCCGGGGGGATTCCTTCGACGATGATCACATCTGCCTCTGCTACGCCCTCACGATGGGCCCGCGCCTGCTGATATTCCTCTGACCGATAGCACGCCACTGCCTGCTCATACGAATCGAATTCGATGACGACGCTGCGTTGGGGGGTCGGTCGACCTTCCATCGCTTCATTGCGTCCTCCCCGGGCCAATATTCGCCCCCCATACAACGCAAACGCCGCCGGCGCCCGCTGGGTGTATTGGCCGTATTGAGCGGGATCTGTAACGTTTACGTGTGCAATCCAGTACGCCTTCATGGTGACCTCTCAATAGTTATGTATTATGGTATACCACATCCCATTAACCATTGAGAATCCCCCATGGCCTTCAACAGCATCGAAGAAATCATCGAAGACTACCGCCTCGGCAAGATGGTGCTGCTGGTCGACGACGAGGACCGGGAAAACGAAGGTGACCTGTTGCTCGCCGCCGATTGCTGCACCCCCGAAGCTATCAGCTTCATGGCCCGGGAAGCTCGCGGGCTGATCTGCCTGACGCTGACCGACGAGCATTGCCAGCGCCTGGGTCTTGAACAAATGGTGCCCAGTAATGGCAGCGTATTCAGCACCGCGTTCACTGTTTCGATCGAAGCCGCCGTCGGCGTTACCACCGGTATTTCCGCGGCAGACCGGGCCCGTACCGTCGCCGCTGCGGTGGCGAAAAATGCCGTGGCGACGGATGTGGTGCAACCCGGCCACATCTTTCCGCTGCGAGCCAAGGAAGGCGGCGTGCTGACCCGCGCCGGCCATACCGAAGCCGGCTGCGACCTGGCGCGCCTGGCCGGTTTCACGCCCGCATCGGTGATCGTCGAAGTGATGAACGACGACGGCACCATGGCCCGCCGGCCGGACCTTGAAGTGTTCGCCCGCAAGCACGGGATCAAGATCGGCACCATCGCCGACCTGATCCACTACCGCCTGAGCACCGAACACACCGTAGTGCGCATTGGCGAGCGGGAATTGCCCACGGTGCATGGCACCTTCCGCCTGATCACCTTCGAGGACCGTATCGAAGGCGGCGTGCACATGGCCATGGTAATGGGCAAGTTGCAGCGCGATGAGCCCACGCTGGTCCGTGTGCATGTAATCGATCCCCTGCGTGACCTGGTGGGCGCCGAGTACAGCGGCCCTTCCAACTGGACGCTGTGGGCGGCGCTGCAGCGAGTGGCCGAAGAAGGTTGCGGCGTGGTGGTGGTGCTGGCCAATCATGAATCTTCCCAGGCCTTGCTCGAACGCATTCCGCAACTGACCCAGGCACCACGCCAGTTCAACCGATCGCAATCGCGGATCTATTCTGAAGTAGGCACCGGCGCGCAGATCCTGCAGGACCTGGGCGTGGGCAAATTGCGCCACCTGGGGCCGCCGCTGAAGTATGCAGGGTTGACCGGCTACGACCTGGAGGTGGTGGAGAGCATTCCTTATATCGAGTGAGCGCGCTCTGCCTGAATGGCGCTGCGCTCCCGGCAGATAGCCGGTAAGGCAAAGTGCTTGCACAAAGTTTGGAATACCATAATATGATATTCCATAGACCGGACGATCTTACAGGCTCGACGGACCTACTGCTCCCGATAGGCGGGCACTGCAAAGCCCCGCTCATAAACACAACAATGAGGGCGTAAAAATGGTGTTGAACAAACGTGCAACCGCAATTCTTTTTGCGGGACTGCTGAGCGCCACCAGCCAGGCGTTGCTGGCGGCTGAAAGCGTCAACTTCGTCAGCTGGGGCGGTAGCACCCAGGATGCGCAGAAGCAGGCCTGGGCCGATCCGTTCAGCAAGGCCAGCGGCATCACCGTGGTCCAGGACGGCCCGACCGACTATGGCAAACTCAAAGCCATGGTCGAAAGCGGCAACGTGCAATGGGACGTGGTCGATGTCGAAGCCGACTTCGCCCTGCGCGCCGCCGCCGAAGGCCTGCTCGAACCCCTCGACTTCAAGGTCATCCAGCGCGACAAGATCGACCCGCGGTTCGTCTCCGACCACGGCGTAGGCTCGTTCTTCTTCTCCTTCGTGCTCGGCTACAACGAAGGCAAACTGGGAGCCAGCAAGCCCCAGGACTGGTCCGCGCTGTTCGACACCAAGACTTACCCCGGCAAGCGCGCCCTCTACAAATGGCCAAGCCCCGGCGTGCTGGAACTGGCATTGCTCGCTGATGGCGTCGCCGCCGACAAGCTGTACCCGCTGGACCTGGACCGCGCCTTCAAAAAACTCGACACCATCAAGAAAGACATCGTCTGGTGGGGCGGCGGAGCCCAGTCGCAGCAATTGCTGGCCTCCGGTGAAGCGAGCATGGGGCAGTTCTGGAACGGCCGCATTCATGCCCTGCAGGAAGATGGTGCACCGGTGGGCGTGAGCTGGAAACAGAACCTGGTCATGGCCGACATTCTGGTCATTCCCAAAGGCTCGAAGAACAAGGACGCGGCCATGAAGTTCCTGGCCAACGCCAGCAGTGCCAAAGGCCAGGCCGACTTCTCCAACCTGACGGCCTATGCGCCGGTCAACGTCGACAGCGTGGCGCGCCTGGATTCGGCGCTGGCACCTAATCTGCCGACTGCCTATGCCAAGGATCAGATCACTCTCGACTTCGCGTACTGGGCCAAGAATGGTCCGGCGATCGCGACACGGTGGAACGAATGGCTGGTCAAATGAAAATGACGGCAAGCGCATCCAGCTCGTCTGCGCCAGTCGGCAGCGCCATGAGCGCTGCCGCCAAGGCCGCCGCGATGACGCAAACCCCGACGCTGGCGCAGCGTTGGCGTGGCGCCAGTAACCTGGTGCCCGCCCTGCTGTTCCTCGGTCTGTTCTTCCTGGCTCCGCTGATCGGCCTGTTGCTGCGCGGCGTGCTGGAACCAACCCCGGGCCTGGGCAACTATGAACAACTGTTCGCCAACTCGGCCTATGCCCGAGTGCTGCTCAACACCTTCTCGGTGGCGGGCCTGGTGACCCTGTTCAGCCTCTTGCTGGGCTTCCCGCTGGCTTGGGCGATCACCCTGGTGCCCCGTGGCTGGGGGCGCTGGATCCTCAACATCGTGCTGCTGTCGATGTGGACCAGCCTCCTCGCCCGCACCTACTCCTGGCTGGTGCTGCTGCAAGCATCCGGGGTGATCAACAAGGCGTTGATGGCGATGGGCATCATCGATCAGCCACTGGAAATGGTGCACAACCTGACCGGCGTGGTGATCGGCATGAGCTACATCATGATCCCGTTCATCGTGCTGCCGCTGCAGGCGACCATGCAGGCCATTGATCCGATGATCCTGCAGGCCGGGTCGATCTGCGGTGCCAGTCCGTGGACCAACTTCTTCCGGGTGTTCCTGCCGCTGTGCCGGCCAGGGCTGTTCTCGGGCGGGCTGATGGTGTTCGTGATGTCCCTCGGTTACTACGTCACCCCGGCATTGCTGGGCGGTGCGCAGAACATGATGTTGCCCGAGTTCATCATCCAGCAGGTGCAATCCTTCCTCAACTGGGGCCTGGCGAGCGCCGGCGCCGCGTTGCTGATCGTCATTACGCTGGTGCTGTTCTACTTCTACCTGAAGCTCCAGCCGGAATCCCCGGTTGGCGCCAGCAACGCGAGGTAAGCCGTCATGCTGCTGACTCCCAATGCGATGAGCCGACGCATGCGTTTCGGCCTGTACTTCACCACGGGTGTGATCGCGCTGTTCCTGCTGCTGCCGATTGTGTTCATCGTGCTGCTGTCGTTCGGCTCCTCCCAGTGGCTGGTGTTCCCGCCACCGGGCTGGACGCTGAAATGGTACGGCCAGTTCTTCTCCAACCCCGATTGGATGAACGCGGCGCTGGCCAGCCTCAAGGTCGCGGTGCTCACCACCTTCTTCGCCGTGGCGCTGGGCCTGCCCACTGCTTTTGCCCTGGTGCGCGGACGCTTCCCGGGACGGGAAATGCTCTATGGCCTGTTCACCCTGCCGATGATCGTGCCGCTGGTGATCATCGCGGTGGCGGTGTACGCGCTGTTTCTCAAGCTGGGCTACACCGGGACGATGTTCGCGTTCGTGGTCAGCCATGTGATCGTGGCGCTGCCGTTCACCATCATCTCGATCATCAACTCGCTGAAGCTGTTCGACCAGTCGATCGAAGACGCGGCGGTGATCTGTGGTGCCTCACGCCTGCAGGCGGTATTCAAAGTGACGTTCCCGGCGATCCGTCCGGGCATGGTCGCCGGCGCCCTGTTTGCGTTCCTGGTGTCCTGGGATGAAGTGGTGCTGAGCGTGATGATGGCCAGCCCGACCCTGCAAACCCTTCCAGTGAAAATGTGGACCACCCTGCGCCAGGACCTGACGCCCGTGATCGCCGTCGCCTCGACGCTGCTGATCGGCCTCTCGGTGCTGGTCATGGTGATCGCCGCCGCCGTTCGCCGGCGTAATGAAATCAGCGCGTGAGCGCGAGGAGTACGACATGAGTGCCGTGATCAAAGACAGCGCCCAGCACACCGACAAGCCCTTGGTGAGCCTGCGTAACCTGAACAAATACTACGGTGATTTTGCCGCCGTGGACGACATTTCGCTGGACATCAAGGACGGCGAATTCCTCACCTTCCTGGGCTCCAGCGGCTCTGGCAAAAGCACCACGCTGTCTATGCTCGCCGGCTTCGAAACGCCGAGCAGCGGGGAAATCCTGGTGGAAGGCCAATCGCTGGTCAATGTGCCGCCGCACAAGCGTGACATCGGCATGGTGTTCCAGCGTTACTCGCTGTTCCCGCATCTGTCGGTGCGCGACAACATTGCCTTCCCCCTGGCCATTCGCAAGCTGGCCAGCGCCGAACGCGAGCGTCGGGTCGATGCCATGCTCAAGCTGGTGCAGCTGGAACAATTCGCCCATCGCCGCCCTTCGCAACTGTCTGGCGGTCAGCAGCAGCGCGTCGCCATCGCCCGGGCGCTGGTCTACGAGCCACGAATTCTGTTGATGGACGAGCCGTTGGGGGCCCTGGACAAGAAGCTGCGTGAAGACTTGCAGGATGAACTGCGTCAGCTGCATCGGCGCTTGGGCATCACAATCGTTTACGTGACGCACGATCAGGAAGAGGCGATGCGGCTGTCCCAGCGCATTGCGATTTTCAGTCATGGCAAGATTGTCGGGCTGGGCAGTGGTTACGATCTTTATCAGAATCCGCCGAATGCGTTTGTGGCGTCGTTTCTGGGTAATTCGAATTTCCTCAAGCTCAAGGCGCAGGGTAACGCGGTCGCCACGTTTGAGGGCCAGGCGCTGTCGATTCGGCTGACGGCCGGGTTGCAGACGGATCAGGATGTGTTGTTGATGGTCCGTCCGGAGAAGGCGCTGGCATTGAGTGTCGATGAGGCTATCCGCGAGCCGTTGGCGGCGGGTTGGAATGAGGTGTCGGCGAAGGTGGTTGAGGTGTTGTTCCTGGGTGAGAGCCAGACTTGCAGTGTGGTGACCGCTGGCGGGACTTCGATGACTGTGAAGGCGCTGTCGGCTGCGGGCATGCCCCTCAAGGCCGGTGATCCGGTGCAGGTGCGCTGGGCTACTGCGGATGCTTGTGTTTATACGGAGTGGGCTGAGAGTGATTTGAACAAGGCCGCTGGGGCCCATTGATGGTTTTTTGATGTTGGTAGGGTGTGTGTATTTGGTAATCAAGGTCACCCTCGGGGTCGCCGCAACGTCGGGTTGCGGCGGCCCTTTTTTTGGGTTCTGTTTTCTGGATCTGGACTGTGAAAACGGACGCCCCGTTAACCACGCTGGCCGAACGCAGGCGTTGCGCAGCGGGGAAACCGGCAAGGATGCCGGAGTGAGGGCACACCGAGCCTGGGCGAGGTGCCGAGTGGTGGGGCAAGAGCGCTTTGGTTACTTTTCGCCGGGCCGCGCAGGCTCTTCGAAAGTGACCCGCCGTAAGGGCGGAAGCATAAGAAGCCGTGACCGCAGCAATGGATATGTACACAAAGCGAGGCAGCGCCTACGGGATAATCGATCATGTCCTATCGCGCCGGCCAAAAAAATGCCCGGCAACAACCAGGCATTTCCAGACAAACTTCTAACCAGAAATCAATCGGTAAAGCCCAAACGCCCCGCCTTCACCGCCTGAGGCTGCCCCCGAGTCGCCAGGCAGTAATACAGCGGACAAGTCACCACCAACCCCACCAGCCAAGACAAATCCGCACCCTCCACCAGATTGGCATAAGGCCCGACATACAACGACGTATTGGCAAACGGCAACTGCACGATAATCCCGATGAAATAAGCCACGATCGCATGCACATTAAACTTCCCATACACCCCGCCATCGGCCCGGAATATGGAAGCAATGTCGTAGCACCCCCGCTTGATCAGGTAGAAATCAATCAGGTTGATCGAAGCCCAGGGCACCAACACCAGCAACAGCGCCAGAATCAGCCCGATAAACTGCGAAATGAAATCCGCCGAAGCCCCCAGCGCTACCATGCAGCAACCCGCCAGCACCACGCTCGACAACACCACTCGCACCTTGATACTCGGCGTCCACTGACTGGCGAAGGTCTGGATCGAAGTAATGATCGAAAGCACTGCGCCATACAGGTTCAACGCATTGTGGCTGATGATATTGAGCAGGAAGAGCACCATCAGGATTGGCCCCAACCACCCGGTTGACTGCTTCACCGCCGTCATCGCTTCAGTGCCTTCCGGGGTGGCCAGTACTGCCACGGCGCCAAAGGTGAAGGACAGGATAGTGCCCAGCGTCGCCCCCAGGTAGGTCGCCAGGAAAGGCCGGGCGATGCCGATGTCTGCTGGCAGATAGCGGGAGTAGTCCGACACATAGGGCGAGAAGCTGATCTGCCAGATGATCCCCAACGATACCGTCGCCAACCAGCCGGACAGGTTGAAACTGCCGCGAGTGAAGAAATCCGCCGGCAGGTCATGGGCGAAGATGTAGAGGAAACCGGCGAGCAAGGCGCCGCCCATGACCCAAGTGCCGATGCGGTTGAGGGTGTGAATGAATCGGTAGCCGATAACCCCGATAGCCGTGGCACCCAACGCCCCGATCAGGATGCTGAGCGGTGCCGGAACCGCCGGCGCAATGCCGACGATCGACTTGCCTGCCAGCACGATGTTGGAGATGAAAAAGCCGATATAGATGATCGCCGCAAAGAACACGATCAGCAGCGCGCCGTAGCGGCCGAACTGGCCGCGGCTCTGGACCATCTGCGGGATGCCCATGCGCGGCCCTTGGGCCGAGGCCAGGGCAATCACCAGGCCGCCGATCATGTGCCCCAGGGCAATGGCCAGCAGTCCCCAGAACAGGTCGAGATGGAATACCTGGACCACCATGGCGCCGGTGACAATGGGCAGTGGCGCAATGTTGGTGCTGAACCACAGGGTGAACAGGTCGCGGGCCTTCCCGTGGCGTTCCGCGAGTGGGACATAGTCGACCGTGTGATTCTCGATCAGGGGGTCTTGCCGGGACATCTGGGACATATTCATGAACTCGAGTTTGTCTGATCTTATATTTGTATGAAGCCAAACCGGGGGCACTCGGTGGCAGCCCCTCAGATGCAGGCCATATTATGGTATTCCAACATTTACACAAGACTGATCCGCTGTTTAAAAGCCTGTCTGATGCGGTCCAATGCGCCCCTCGCACTGGTTTAAAATGCCTGGTAACCCAGTATTTGCTGGGTTAAACGGTACAGATGTACGTTTATCGGGTGATGCAAAAAGCGCTTGCAAAGGATGTATTACGGTATACCATCGGACCTATAAACCCATAAAATCCAGCTCCACCGCCAGAGGACCGTCCCATGATCGATGCCGCCATCTACAAACAAGTGATGGGTTCGTTTCCGTCCGGGGTCACTGTGATCACCACCCTGGATGACGACGGGCAAATCGTCGGCCTGACCGCCAGCGCATTCAGCTCGCTGTCCATCGACCCGGCCCTGGTGCTGTTCTGCCCCAACTACAGTTCCGACTCCTACCCGGTACTGATCAAGAACAAACGCTTTGCCATTCACGTCCTGTCCGGCGGTCAGCAAAGCGAAGCCTACGCGTTCGCCCGCAAAGGCAAGGACAAGGCGCAGGGTATCGAGTGGACGTTGAGCGAGTTGGGTAATCCGATCCTGGCGAACGCCACGGCGGTCATCGAATGCGAGTTGTGGCGCGAATATGAAGGGGGCGACCACGCCATCATGGTTGGCGCAGTGAAGAACCTGATCGTGCCTCAGCCAAACGCCGGTCCGCTGGTGTATTGCCACGGCAAGATGGGTGCACTGCCGGTTCTCGCGTAAATCGACAGAAAAAAATGATCAAAAGATTGCCGCCTGCGGCAGCTCCTACGGCGTGGTTTAAAAAAACTGTACCACTACACCGCAGGCTGCGATCTTTGCGTCTGGAACCCTAAATATTTTGCACTCACACCGTATTATGGTATACCAATAATCATCAGGCCCGCAGTCGACAGGCCGACAACAATAGATCCGAGGTAAGCGTCATGAAGTTTTCCCTTTTCGTGCACATGGAACGTTGGGACGAAAGTGTCAGCCACCGCCAATTGTTCGAAGACTTGACCGAACTGACCCTGATGGCCGAGGCCGGGGGCTTCAGCACCGTGTGGATCGGCGAACACCACGCCATGGAATACACCATCTCGCCCAGCCCGATGCCGCTGCTGGCCTACCTGGCCGCCAAAACCACGACCATCCATCTCGGCGCCGGCACTATCATCGCGCCGTTCTGGCACCCGTTGCGGGTGGCTGGCGAATGCGCCTTGCTCGACGTGATCAGTAACGGGCGCATGGAAGTCGGCCTGGCGCGCGGCGCTTACCAGGTCGAGTTCGACCGCATGGCCGGCGGCATGCCGGCCTCCTCCGGTGGCCAGGCCCTGCGGGAAATGGTGCCGGTGGTGCGCGCCCTGTGGCAAGGCGACTACGCCCACGATGGCGACATCTGGAAATTCCCCACGTCCACCAGCGTACCGAAGCCGATCCAGAAGCCGAACCCACCGATGTGGATCGCCGCCCGCGACCCCGATTCGCACAACTTTGCCGTGGCCAACGGCTGCAACGTCATGGTCACCCCGCTGATGAAAGGCGACGAGGAAGTCCTGGACCTGAAAAACAAGTTCCAGGCGGCCCTGGACAACAACCCGGACGTGCCGCGCCCACAACTGATGGTGCTGCGTCATACCCACGTACACGCCGCCGACGACCCGGATGGCTGGAAAGTCGGTGCCAAGGCGATCTCGCGTTTCTACCGAACGTTCGACGCCTGGTTCGGCAACAAGACCGTGCCGGTCAACGGCTTCCTCGAGCCGAGCCCTGAAGAAAAATTCACCGGCCGCCCGGAGTTCGAACTGGAAAGCCTGCACAAGACCGCGATGATCGGCACCGCCGAAGAGATCATTCCGCGCATCAAGTATTACCAGGAACTGGGCGTCGACGAGTTCAGTTTCTGGTGCGATAACAGCCTGCCCCACGCGGAAAAGAAAAAGTCCCTGGAGTTGTTCATCAAACAGGTCGTGCCGGCGTTTCGCTGAGTTCGCCACCCTGCCCCTCGGACGCGAAGCCCAGGGGCATTCCTGATGCGCAGGTCGATTTTGATGATCACTGATCGCCTCCCGTTTGCTTCCCCCACCTCCGGCGCCGAGCAGGCTTACCTGCGCGGCGAATGGACGGCTTCGCATATCCGCATCAAACGCCTGCGCGCCAGCGTCTCGGCCAAGCAGAATGGCTTCTGGCAAATAGTTCACTGAGCTCACCCGAACAGCCCTTCACCACCCACTGCCTTGCTTAAGCCAGGCGCGTGCGGTGCATTGTGATTTGCCCATGATCAGGTTTGCCCAATGAACAATAACAACGCGCTGTTGATCATCGACATGCAGCAAGAGGACGGTTTTGTCCTGGAACACTTCGACTCGACGGTGAATAACATCGCCGCCCTGCTCGACACCGCCCGCCAGCAGCGGGTGCCGGTCATCTACACCCGCCACATTAACCAGGCCGACGGCAGTGACATGCCCCGCGGCGAACCCCGGGCGGCCGATGGCGGGCCGAGCAGTTACCGCGCCGGCACCCGTCAGGTGGAAATCCTTGAACGCCTGGCGCCCCGCGCCGACGAACTGATCGTAGACAAAGGACGCTACAGCGCTTTCCACCGCACCGACCTGGATGCCAGGCTAAAGGCGCTGGGGGTCGAAACCTTGATCGTCAGTGGCGTGCTGACCGATGTCTGCGTGCTCAGCAGCGTGCTGGACGCTTTCGCCCTGGGCTATCACGTCCGGCTGGTCAGCGACGCCTGTACCACGACCACCCTGGCGGGGCATTATTCGTCGCTGCTGATCATGGCCAACTGGGTGTATGCGCTGGAAATCCTCACCTGCGCCCAATGCCTGCGCGCCCTGTGCGACCGCGCTTACGTGAGCCTGGTGCCACAGCAGCCGGACCAGTTCGCGCACCAGCCCCATGAGCTGGAAAACACCATCGCCCGCCTCCACAGCCACCTCGTCCGGACCCAGGAGTGATCGCCATGCAAGTCGAAAAAAGAAGCATCGATTTCATCCCGCCGTCCGAGCGCCACGGTCAACCGGGCTCGCTGTTTTTCATTTGGTTCGGCGCCAACATGAACATCACTACCATAGCCTCCGGCGTGTTGCCGGTGGTGCTGGGTTTGAACCTGTTCTGGAGTGCCGTGGCGATCATCGTCGGCTCACTCCTGGGGGCGATATTCATGGCTTCGCATTCCGCCCAGGGCCCGAAGCTGGGCATCCCTCAGATGATCCAGAGCAGGGCGCAATTCGGTGTGCTGGGCGCAGTGCTGCCGCTGCTGTTCGTGATGCTGATCTACCTGGGGTTCTTCGTCAGCAATACCCTGCTCGCGGCCCAGGCCGTGGAGTCGGTCAGCCCACTGCCGGCGACCGGTAATATCTACCTGATCGGCGCGTTGTGCTTCGTCGTCGCGCTGTATGGCTACCGGCTGATCCATCGCCTGCAGAAGCTGTTGTCGTTGCTCTCGCTGCTGATATTTGCGGCCGCCACCCTGTTCGCGCTGCAACTGCCGATCCCCGGCGAGCAATGGCTGCCGACGGGCTTTGTCCTGTCGAAGTTCCTGGTGGCGGTGAGCATTGCGGTGACCTGGCAACTGTCCTATGCGCCTTACGTCGCCGACTACTCACGCTACCTGCCGCAGGAAACCTGCAGCGCGAAAGTATTCTGGTACAGCTATGCGGGCACGGTCACTGGCGGCGCGTGGATGATGATTCTCGGCGCGATCCTGTGCGTCGGTATCGACGACTTTTCCAGCAACGTCGGCGGGCATGTGGCCGGATTGTTCGGCAGCGGTGCGGTGTTGCTGTTCATCTTCATACTTTACGGCCAGGTAGCGATCAACGTCTTCAACCTGTACGGAGCGTTCATGTCGACCATCACCGTGATCGAACCCTTCGCCCGGTTCAAGGTGACGCCGCGGGTACGGGGGCTGTTCTTGCTGGTTATCAGCCTGGTGGCCACGGCGTTGTGCACCATCAGCCAGGACGACTTCATCACCTTCTTCCTGAATTTCATCTTCTTCATGAGCTACTTCCTGATCCCGTGGACCGCGATCAATCTGGTGGACTACTACTGCCTGCGCAAAGGTCAGTACCGGATCGATGACATCTTCGACATGAACGGCATTTACGGGCGCATCAACTGGATCGCCTGTGGCAGTTTCCTGCTGGCCATCGCCGTGGAAATTCCGTTCATGAACACCACGTTCTATGTCGGCCCTATCGCCTCGGCGCTGGATGGCGTGGACCTGGCCTGGATCGTCGGGTTGCTGGTTCCGGCGCTGAGTTACTTCAGCCTGATGAAGCTGGGCAACAGGCATCAACCGGCGCTGGAGCAGATTTCGCGCTAGGCCCTCGGGGCGCATCGGAAAAGAAAAGGAACTGGCGATAAGCCATTAGAGTCGTAATGGCTTCGCCTGGAGAATCGGATGCGCCCCCTGCATTTTCAAATCACTTACCGCTTGAACGACGCTCGACAGGTCTTTGTCCAGCCCGATTCACACATGACCGATGCCGATGCCTGGTATTACGCCTGCCTGCACGCGGGTGTCGGCTTGGCCTATGGCGAGGATCCGGCGCAACAGGGTCTGGCTGAACTGCGGGCGCAGGCGCAAAAATGCGGGCTGACCGACGTCAGGTGGGAGGCGCTGCCGTGACGGTGACAGCGGCGCGGTTAAATCCCGGGCAAAAAAAAATCCCAGGCAGCTGATGGACGCCTGGGACTTAAAAATGCATAAACCGTGGTGGTGAACGCGGGGCGAATATTACTTAATATTTCCCACTGTAACAAGATGTTTTAATTAACCATAAAGTTACTAAGGTTTCTAAGCCCTTATATATCCACATGTTTTTTAAGGATGCGTTACATGAACCAGCGATATTCCCGCGCGCTGATTTCGTTCATGAATGCCAAATGATCCTGCCGTTTGTTCTCGCAATACACATCGACAAACTCCGCCCCCAAGCCTTCGCGAACTGAGGCGTGGCCTTGCATGGCCTGCACGGCTTCGAGCATTTGCGTGGGGAAATCAATGCCGCTGGTGCGATCTTCGTTTAACGCAGGTATCGGTTCGCGGCCGGCTTCCAGACCTTGTTCCAGACCGATCAGAATCGCCGCCAGCACCAGGTACGGGTTGGCATCTGCGCCGGCCAGGCGATGTTCGACCCGCAGGTTCCTCGCATCCGAATCCGGCACCCGCAGGCAGGCGTCGCGGTCTTCATAGCCCCAGCTGGCGTGGGTGGCGGTGTTCACCGTGCCACTGAGGCGGCGCATGGCGTTGTGGTTCGGGGCGAAGATCGGCATGCAGTGCGGCAGCACTTCCAGGCACCCGGCGACGGCATGGCGCAAGGGTTGCTGGTTGTTGGCTGCCAGCAGGTTGTTGCCGGCCTCGTCGTAGAGGCTGACGTGCACGTGCATGCCGCTGCCGGGGTGCTGCACGTAGGGTTTGGCCATGAAGCTGGCGCGGTAGTTGTGCTTGAGGGCCACGCCCCGGGTGCTGCGACAGAACAGGGCCGCCCAGTCCGCGGCGCGCAATCCATCATCAAGGTGACCGAAGTTGATCTCGAACTGACCGGGGCCCAACTCGGCCGTGATCACAGTGGTTTCGATACCCTGCTCCCGCGCAGTTTCGACCATGTCATCCAGCACCGTGGAGAAACGCGACAAGCGCTCGATGTGCATGTTCGGCTGGTCATCCGCATCATCGCTAAGCGGGTCCCGGGCGAACTGCGGCAGGCCGTCGCGCAGTTGACGATCAAACAGATAGAACTCCAGTTCGAAGGCAACCACCGGAAAAATGCCTTTGCCCTTGAGCCGCTGCAGCACCTGCGCCAGGACCTCGCGAGGCTCGAATTCGATCGGCTTGGCGGTGCCATCGGAGGTAATCAGCATCTGCCCCAAAGGTTGCTTTTCCCAGTTCACCAGCTTCAGCGTACCGGGCACGAGGCGGCGGGTGGCATCCGGGTCGCCATCGTTGAAGCAGTAGTCACCGATCTTGAACAGGCCGCCCTGGGTGCCCAGCAGCACGCAGTTCTGCGGCAGTTTGAGAACGCTTCCGGCCGCGACCTTTTCGAGCATCTCGATCGGGTAGCGCTTGCCATAGAAGTGCCCGGGGATATCCAGGGCGATCAGGTCGACATAGCGCACCTCCGGAAAGCGCTGACGAAACGCACGTACTTCAGCAACCAGATCAGAGCAGACAGCATCCATCATTGTGTTCCTTGTTGTTTTATCAGGTGTAGACCCAGAGCACGCGGGTAAGCCGGTCACCAAGATTGCCGTAGCGACAATGGGTGTGACTGGCCAGTTGAAAGCTGTCGCCGGTTCGCAGCGTGACGGGCTGGGCGTCATCGAGCCACAACGTCAGCTCGCCTTCGAGCACGTAGCCGCCCTGCTCCGAGCTGTCGTTCATATGCCGGTCGCCACTGCTTGCCCCTGGTTCCAGGCGGCTTTCGAGCATCGAGAACGAGGCGCGCATTTTTGGCGAGACCAGGATGTCGGTGATGCCATCGGCGTAGTACAGGGTGCGGCGCTCGTCCGGGCGGGTGACCCACGGCAGCGCCATGGGTTTGGGCAGACTGTAGAAGTAGGTGGTGGGCACGCCGAGGGTTTCGCTGATGGCCGTCAGGTCTGCCACTGTCGGCCGGGACAACCCACGCTCGACCTGGGAGAGAAAACCCACCGAGCGGCCGATTTTGTCCGCCAGCTCCTTGAGCGTGTACTTTTTGTGTTTGCGCAGGTCCTGGATCAGGATCGCCAGCGCCGATATTTCTTCTTGCATGTCCATCAGAAGGCTCCGGAAATTGTGCGGTTCACAGACTGTCGCGCAGTCGATACCAGGCCTTGCCCACGGCTTCGAGCGGCGCGGCCAGGTACTTGCCGCCGGGAAAACGCTCGTTGACCAGCCCTTGGTACAGCGCAAGGTCATCCGGCTGGCCGAGTATCGCGTCGGACACCGCGCGGGCCCCGGCCAGTGTCGGCAGCACGCCGTGGCCGGAGTAGCCCTGCAGCCAGTAAAGGTCACCCCGACGACCAATGTCGGGCGTGCGCTTGAGGGTCAGATCGATGTGCCCGCCCCAGGCGTATTCCAGTTCCACGCCTTTGAGTTGGGGAAACACCCGCTCCAGAAACGGCCGGGTCGCGGCGCTGATGTCCTTGGGCATGCCCCCCAGGTAAGTGCAGCCGCCGCCGAACAGCAGGCGGTGATCCGGCGTGCGCCGAAAGTAATCGAGCACGAATTGATTGTCGGTCACGCACACATTGCGCGGCAGCAGTGCAATCGCCTGCTGCTCTGCCAGCGGTGCGGTTGCGACCTGATAGGTGCCGACCGGCAGTACGCAACTCGACAGTTGCGGGTCCAGTTGATCCAGGTACGCATTGCACGCCAGCACCAGTACATCGGCGCGAATGCGCCCACGCTCGGTGGTGACCACATACCCGCCGCGTTCCTGGCGATAATCCAGCGCCTTGCTCTGTTCATGGATACGGCCGCCGGCTCGCTCGATGGCGGCGGCCAGGCCGAGTGCCAGTTTCAGCGGGTTGAGGTGCCCGCCTTCGGGGTCGAACAGCCCGGCCTGGTAACGGTCACTCGCCACCCAGTTCGGCAACTCCGCCCGGGGAATGAACTGCAAGGCGTCGTGGCCCCACTTGTGGCTGGCCTCGTGTTGCCACTGCGTGAGCAGGCTGACCCGTCGCGGCATCACTGAGGTCCAGAGATGGCCGGGGCGGTAATCGCAGTCGAAATAATGCCGCCCGGGCAGGTCCCGCAGTTCCCTCGCCGCCCAGCGCATGCTGTCCCACAGACGCCGCGCGCGCTCGTACCCCAAAGCGGCCTCCAGCGGCGGCATGTCGCAAGACCAGCCAAGAATGGCCTGCCCGCCATTGCGCCCGGACGCCGCCCACGCCACCCGACTGGCTTCCAGCAACGTCACGCGTTTGCCGGCGAGCGCCAGGCGCAAGGCCGTGTGCAACCCGCTGAACCCCCCCCCGATGATCAGCACCTCGGTGTCCTGCTCGCCCACCAGCGGGTCGCGCTCTACCAGCCGATCGGCGCAGGTGTGGGCGTAATAGCTGGGGACATGCTGGGAGGATTGGTGAAACATGCGGGCCTCATGAAATTTTATTATTTAAATTTCATGAAAATTTACACAGATTATTTCACATAGGCAAGTGTTCATCCCTGGGGCCGACGTGCGCCTACGTCGTGCCGTGAGTCGTCATATGCCGTCGTATGCCGTCGTATGCCGTCGTGCGCCGTCATGCGCCGTCGTGTAGGAGCTGCCGAGTGCAACGAGGCTGCGATCTTTTGGCGGCTGCCCTCAAAAGAACAGGATCAAAAGATCGCAGCCTCGTTGCACTCGACAGCTCCTACGGGGCAATCAGGCAATCAGGCAATCGGGATCAGCGGATCGGCAGCGGCCCACGCGGATTCACGATTGGCTGCAGGCGGATAGATCCATTGGGTGTTGATCTGGGTCTTCAACGCTTTGCCTTCCTGACGGACCAGCTTGACCTGGCGATCCCACCCTTCGGTGTACACCGCACCCCAGGCCCCGAGGTCCAGGCAGGTCACGTACTTGGGCTGGCTGTAGGGCGTCGGGGCGACACCGAGCAATTGGGCGGCGACGTTGTTGCCGGCGTGGCGACCGAGGACGATGGCATGCTGGCAGGTCATCAGAGCATGGTTGCCGATGTCATCGGACGCCGCGTAGGCCACATCGCCGGTGGCAAAGATGTCGTCCTGGCCAATCACTTTCAGGTGGCTGTCCACATGCAGGCGGCCCAAGGCATCGCGCTCGCCGGGGATCTGTTCGGTGAGCGAGCTGGCACGTACGCCGGTGGTCCAGATCACGGTACTGGCTTCAATGCGCTGCCGATCGGCCAAGGTCACTCCGTCGGCATCGACGCCGGCCACCGACGATTTCAAGCGCCACTCCACGCCCACTTCGGCGCTGGCTTGAGCGATGGAAACGCTGATGTCGGCGCCCATCGATGCGCCAATTTTCTCGCCGCGATCAACGATGATCACCTTGATATCCGCCGCTTCGCCAAGAATGGCGCGCAGCCGGGCCGGCATCTCAGTCGCTGTTTCAATCCCGGTGAAGCCACCGCCCGCCACCACCACGGTGTTACGCGCGGCGCTGTCCGGCTGGTCGGCGAGGGATTTGAGGTGTTGCTCCAGGCGCACGGCCTGTTCGATCTGGTCAACGTCAAAAGCGTGTTCGTTCACCCCCGCAGTGCCCGACCGTGCCAGGCGGCTGCCGGTGGCCAGAACGAGTTTGTCGTAGCTGCACAGCTGTTGGGCGCCCGCCGCATCCAGGTAACCCACCTGCTTGTTGTGGACGTCGATGGTTTCAGCCCGGCCCTTGATGAACCGTACGCCGACCGCATCGAACAGCTCGCCGATGGGCGCAGCCAGTTGGTGGGCATTGGGCTCGTAGAAGCGCGGTCGCACTCGCAGCTCGGCCTGCGGAGCCAGGACGGTGACCTCGACCGAATCGTGACCATGAAGATCGAACAGGCGTGTGGCGCTCAATGCTGTCCACATGCCACCGAAACCTGCGCCGATTACCAGAATGTGCTGTTTCATCTTTGACTCCAGGGGAAGACCCGATATTGGAATTGTTTGAGGTCACGCTGAATGATCACCGTGCCGCTCCGAATAACGGCGACTGTATTAGTCCTAGTTAGCCGAAGCAATCGATTTTTTTTGATGGTTGCCATCGACGTCATTGATGGCCGAACGGGAAAGGGTTTTGCAGATAAGCAGGCCTTAGCGCAGAGATGCGGGGCTTTGGGCCCGACGTTGCCCTGCCCGCAGCCGGCTGTTAATATTGGCGACAAATTTAGTCTGAGATAAAACATGTCTCTTTACAGCGCGGGCGTCGAGTACGGCATTCATTGCCTGCTTTTTCTGGTGGGCAACCGTGGCGAGACCCGGGAGGCGAGCGTGCGCGACCTTGCCGAGCTGCAAGGAGTACCGCTGGATTACCTGGCCAAGATCTTTACCCGGCTGGCCAAGGCCAAGCTGGTGAGTGCCACCGAGGGCGTGCGCGGCGGGTTCAAGCTGGCCCGCCCTGCTGACGAAATCAGCCTGCTCGACATCGTCAATGCGATCGATGGCCAGAAGCTGATTTTCGACTGCAAGGAAATACGCGGGCGGTGTGCGTTATTCGAGGGAAATACGCCCGAGTGGGCGCTGGATGGCCACTGTTCAGTACACGGCGCCATGATGGTGGCGCAAAAGCGCATGGAAGAAGCACTGGCCCAGCAGACCATTCTTGATCTGGCGAGGAAGGTCGGGCGCAAGGCCCCGGCAGAATTCTCCGAGCAGGTGGACACCTGGATCACTGATCGGCGCGACAGGAAAAGCGCCAGCGCCCAAGGCATCCCGCTGACCGACATCAGCGACTGAACACCAGCGCGGCTGAAGCCTACAGGCAGTCGCGCACGGCCTGACGCAGCGCGCCGGATTTGGCCCAGGGCGGCCCCTGGTACAGGGACACGCGGCTGCCATTCTTGTTCTTCACGATATCGAGGATCTCGTCTGCGGTGATCATGCCGGGGGCATTGATCCGGTAGCCGTTGGAGATCGAGGTCTGGCGCGTGGCCGAGACTTGCTTCTGCCATAACGGCAAGACGCACGCGGCGTACTCCTTGGGTGGCTTCTCGCTGTACTTGCTGACGTTCGGTTCACCGGGCACGACGGAAGCGGGCAATGAACAACCCGCCAGTGTCGCCAGCATGATTCCTGCGATGAGCATCCGCATGAAGGTTTCCTTCGCTTAAAAAGGAAAATGTAGCGCGTGCCGGCGCAGACATCCATCTGATACACAAAAGCTCATCATTGCCCGTTGTTATCGGGCGTCTCGTAAGTTCGCGCATTCAGGTAATTCATCCAGCGCTCATAGGCCTCGTGTTGCCATTGAGTGACCCGCTCCCACTCCGGGCCGCTGAGCTGATGGGCGGAGATCAGCTTCATCATTTCCGTGGTGGCCGTATCCAGATCAACGATCAGCTCATGGGCGTGAAACCTGAAATCATCGGTGGTCGTCATTTGAAAGTGACCTCTACACAGCGCGAAATCGCTACTCCAATACGACAGCGCCGCTGCGGGCTCGCTTAATCTTCCCGACCAAAGGCAAACGCCTGCGCGCAGCGACACAACTTCCGTCACGGTGAAAAGGGTCTAGTATTCCGAGACGGAGAATCATTGCAGGAGGTCAGCATGTGGCTTAACGAATCGGAACAGCAACTTCGGCGGGACTTGCAGGGCGTTGCCTCGGACCTGCGCTGGTCGGCGGTAGAGCTTTTGCGCATTGCCGAGCAATTCCAGCAGGCGGGCAACGAGGTGGACGCCAAAGCCGCCAAGCGCCTGTGTGAAGTGCTTCAAGGGGATGAAGAGCGCCTGGCGCAGTATGCCGGGGAAGTGAAGGCCAGGGCGATCACGCGCACCCAGGCGCACTGAGCGAACGGGTGGCGAGGGAGCATGCTCCCCCGCCACCGCACATTTAACGCAAGCCGCTACTGTTTAGTGGCAGGTCTGGGCGATCTGTCGCGGTAGCCGGGCAAGGACGCCGCAAAGGCCAGCGCCTCCTCGCGGCTGGCAAACGCGCCCAGACGGTCGCCTTTGGTGCAGACACGCCAAGGGCCATTGTTCACGCTGAGCACGTCGTAACCGTTCATATGCATCTTGTTTAGCATCGGTACACTCATGACAACCTCCGTTGCGCCATCATCTCCAGGATTGACCTCCCTACCTTACACCTGCTCCTGGCGAACGTACTGACCAGACGTCGTGACGGCAGCGATTGCACTTTCACCCTCCTCCCGGGCTCCAATCATCTGAAACCCTACGCTGCACGGTCTGAATATTGCAGTTTCATGACATTATTGTGACAGCCAATATCTGGATAGAGCATGAAAGTACGCGCCACCGTTATCTGCGAGCAGGATCGCCACATACTTCTGGTACGCAAGCATAGATGCCGCTGGACCCTGCCCGGAGGCAAGGTCGAGCGCGGCGAAACCGTTGCGGACGCGGCCAGACGCGAGCTTCAGGAGGAAACCAGCCTGGGGGTCGACGAGCTTTTGTACCTGATGGCACTGGAATCCGGCGACACCTGTCACCACGTGTACGAAGCGTCGGTGGTGGATTACGAGGTCGCGCGGCCGACCAATGAAATCGTCGACTGCATCTGGCACCCGCTCGATTCGGTGCACAATCTGAGCACCAACGATGCCACGCTGCGCATCGTCAGGGCGTTCCAGCGTCGGCTCTAGGGTTGCTCATGCCCGGGCCTGTCAGCCCTGGTCGCCGCCACCCACGGGCATGACCATGCCGGTGATGTAGGAGGCGTCGTCGCTGGCCAGAAACAGAATTGCACCTGCCTGCTCATCAAGCGTGCCATAGCGTTTCATCAGGCTGCTATCGAGCGTCTGGTCGACGATCTGCTGGTACCACACCTTCTCTTCGGCACTCTGTTCGGCGTTGTTGCGCGGGATGACCCGTGGCGGCGCATCGGTGCCGCCGGGGGCCGTGGCATTGACGCGAACGCCACGCCCGGCCGTTTCGAACGCCAGGCACGCGGTCAGTGCGTTGACCCCGCCTTTCGCCGCACCGTAGGGCACACGGTTGATGCTGCGAGTGGCAATGGAGGAGACGTTGACGATCGCCCCGCTGCCCTGCTCCAGCATGAGCGGCATTGCGGCATGGCAGCACCACAGGGTCGGGAACAGCGAGCGACGCACTTCGGCTTCGATCTGCGACGCTTCGTAGTGCTCGAAAGGCTTGGCCCAGATCGTCCCGCCGACGTTGTTGATCAGGATGTCCAGGCGACCAAAACGTTCAACGGCGGCCTGCATCACGCGCTCGCATTCGCTGTATTGCTCGAGATCGGCGGTCAGCGCGAAACTGTCCTGACCCAGTTGCTGTTGCAGCTCGAACACCAGCTCGGAGCGGTCGACCAGGATCAGTCGCGCACCTTCGGCCGCCATGCGTTCGGCGACCCGCCGGCCGATGCCTTGCGCGGCGCCGGTGATCAGGGCGACTTTTTCGTGGAATCTGTTCATGTGTACCTCGATGGCTCAGGTGCAGCAGTTCTTTTACGGGCTCACGCCGCGCTGGCGGCGAATTTCTCGTAGTAGAAATTGGCCGGGGCGATGCCCTGTTCGCGAATGTACTGGCTGACCGCCTCGACCATCGGCGGCGGGCCGCACAGGTAGACGTCTACGTCACCATCGTTCAGATGCCGTGGCTCGATGTGCTGGGTCACATAGCCCTTGAGCGGGTGCTGGCTGTCAGGGCTGGCCACGCAGGCGCTGAAGCTGAAGTTGGGGATGCGGGCGGCGAAGGCTTCGAGGCGATCGAGTTCCACCAGGTCGAAATCATGGGTCACGCCATAAATCAGGTGCAACGGATGCTCACTGCCCTGCTCGGCGATCTTCTCCAGCATCGCTGTAAATGGCGCCAGCCCGGTGCCACCGGCCAGCAGCAACAACGGACGACGGATGTCGCGCAGGTAGAAGCTGCCCAATGGCCCGGCCAGGCTCATGCTGTCGCCGGCCTTGGCCATGCCGGTGAGAAAACTGCTCATCAGCCCCCCAGGCACGTTGCGAATCAGGAAGCTCACTTCGCCGTCATGCTGCAGCGAGCTGAAGGAGTAGGCGCGGGTCTGGGTACTGCCCGGGACCCCAAGGTTCACATATTGCCCCGGCAGGAACGCCAGTTTGTTCAGGGCCTCGCCCTTGATCGACAGCGCAATGGTGCTGTCGGACAGCTGGCGCACGGCGCTGATGGTTGCTTCAAAGCTGGCCTGCCGGGTGCGGCAGACATCCGAGGAAGCCGGCACCCGCACCACGCAGTCGCTCTGGGCGCGCATCTGGCAGGTGAGGACAAAACCCTGTTCGGCTTCGTCGGCAGTCAGGGCGTCATCAATGTATTCCTCGCCCAAGTCATAACGACCGGCTTCGGCAAAACACTTGCAGGTACCGCAGGCGCCGTCGCGGCAGTCCAGCGGGATGTTGATGCCCTGGCGATACGCGGCATCGGCCACGGTTTCACCTGGATTGGCGTCGATGAACCGGGTGACGCCGTCTTCGAAATTGAATGCGATGGAATGAGTCATGGCGACGGCCTCACAAATGGTAGACATCAATGACCTGACGAACATAGTCGTTCTTCAGGATCACTTTCTTGGCCTTGATCAGCGGGTTGTCACCGCGCATGTCCAGGGTGTAGAAACTGCTGCCGAAGTAGCTGTCGACGGTCTTGTAGCGAAAGCTCAGGGTGTGCCAGTTGAAGCGCACCTTGCAGATGCCGTCGGCCTGTTCCAGCAGTTCGATGTTGCTCAGGTTATGCGAGGTGCGGGTGTCCGGCACGCTGGCGCTGGAGCGTTCGGTCTTGATGCGGAACACGCGGTCTTCAAGGCCGGTGCGATTGCCGTACCAGATCAGCGAGATTTCCCGCTGCGGGTCCTCGGTCAGCTCGTCGTTGTCGTCCCAGGACGGCATCCAGAAGGTCGCGTCCGGCGCGTACAGTTCCAGCCATTCATCCCACTGGCGATCGTCGAGGTAGCGCGCTTCGCGGTAGAGGAAATCGCGCACGGATTCGTAGGTAATGGTCATCACACTGTCTCCACGTCGATCAGCTTCGCCTGCTCGGCGGCCAGCGCCTTGAGCATGGTCTGCTGCCAGTACTTGTGCTGCAGCACGAACAGACCTTCGTCTTCGGTGCGCACGCCGCTGAGCAACGGCTGCAGGTCGATTTCCCTGGCTGCCTCATCGGCGCCTTCGACCCAGTGCTCGGCACCGCGGGACATGTCGTTCCAGGCGGTGACGCTGCCCTGGTAACCGGTCTGGCAGGAACGAAACTCTTCGAGATCGTCCGGCGTCGCCATACCGCTGACGTTGAAGAAGTCCTCGTACTGGCGAATGCGGCTGGAGCGCGCGTGATCGCTTTCGCCTTTAGGCGCGATGCAGTAGATGGTGATTTCCGTGCGGTTGACCGAGATCGGCCGGGCAATGCGGATCTGCGAGCTGAACTGGTCCATCAGGTACACGTTGGGGTACAGGCACAGGTTGCGCGAGTTTTCGATCATCCAGTCGGCGCGAGCCTTGCCGAAGTCCTGGGCGAGCTCGTCGCGGCGCTCGTACAGTGGGCGGTCTTCCGGGTTGGCCCAGCGGGTCCAGAGCAGCATGTGCCCCTTGTCGAAGGAATAGAAACCACCGCCCTGCTTGGCCCAGCTGCCGGCGCTCATGGTCGGGTTGGTATCGCCGGCCTCGCGCTGCTTGCGCTGGTTCTGGGTGGCGGCATAGTTCCAGTGCACGGAGCTGACGTGGTAGCCGTCGGCACCGTTTTCCGCAGTGAGTTTCCAGTTGCCTTCGTAGATGTAGCTGGAAGAACCGCGCAACACTTCGAGGCCATCGGCGGATTGATCGACGATCATGTCGATGATCTTGGCCGATTCGCCAAGGTGTTCCACCAGCGGGACTACGTCGGCCTTGAGGCTGCCGAACAGGAAGCCGCGATAGGATTCGAAACGGGCGACCCGGGTCAGGTCGTGGGAGCCTTCGCAGTTGAAGCTCGCCGGGTAACCGGCCGCCGCCGGGTCCTTGACCTTGAGCAGCTTGCCGGAATTGTTGAAGGTCCAGCCGTGGAACGGGCAGGTATAGGAGCTCTTGTTGCCGGATTTGTGCCGGCACAGCATCGCGCCGCGGTGACTGCAGGCGTTGATGAAGGCGTTGAGTTCACCGTCCTTGTTGCGCGCGATGAAGATCGACTGGCGCCCCATGGTGGTGGTGTAGAAATCGTTTTTGTTGGGGATCTGGCTTTCGTGGGCGAGGTACAGCCAGTTGCCTTCGAAGATGTGTTCCATCTCGAGGTCGAACAGCCGCGGGTCGGTGAACATCTCGCGTTTGCAGCGATAGATGCCCTGCTCTGGATCGTCTTCAAGCAGGGATTGCAGGTATTCGGGTCGCAGGGTCATGGCCGCCGCCTCCATTGTTTTTATTTCAGGCAGGGCCATGCTAGGACGGGGGGACGGGACGGACTATCCGCTGGGTGCAGACCTGTATCCGTTTAGTGCAGCTCTGTGTGGCCGCTGCGTGGGAGCTGCGTAGGAGCTGTCGAGTGCAACGAGGCTGCGATCTTTTGATCTTGAAAAGCAAAGTCAAAAGATCGCAGCCTCGTTGCACTCGACAGCTCCTACAGAGTTATTGGTGGTGTTTGCGGGTTCAATGCCGGCGCTTGAGGGTGTCCGAGGGCAGTTCGCCGAACTGTTTGCGGTAGCTGTCGGAGAACCGTCCCAGGTGCAGGAAGCCGTAATCCATCGCCACTTCGGTGACGTTGCGCACGATGCAGGTCGGGTCGCTGAGGCAAGCGTTGACTCGTTCCAGGCGCTTCTGGCGGATGTAGTTTTTCGGCGTGGTGCAGGCGTTGCGTTCAAACAGGCCATATAACGAACGCAGGCTCATGCTGGCCTGGCGCGCGAGTTCCTCGCTGTCGATGTCGTGCTTGAGATTGCGGGCGATGTAATCGGCAATCGCTTCGAACGTCGCAGCCTGGGAACCGAGTTCCAGGCGGCTGACGTTGGTCTTCATCAGGCTGAGCATCTTGCTGACGATGATCTGCGTGTAGTGCTCCTGCACCCGGGGAATCTGCTCGGTGGCCTCGGCCTCCTGGCAAATCATCGCCAGCAGGTTGACGAAACCTTCCAGTTCATTGAGCTGGTAGCGGTTTTCCAGAAAGCGTACGCCCTGCCCCGGATAACGCCAGCGCTGCTCGTCGCAGACCGACTCCAGCAACGAGGCAGGGACTTTGAGGATGAATTTTTCGCAATCGTCGGAATAGGTCAGATCCACCGGATCGTCGGGGTTGATCAGCAGCAATTCGCCGGGGGCGAAGTAATGCTCCTGGGCGTGACCACGCCACAGGCAATTGCCGCGCAATAACACTTGCAGGTGATAGATGGTTTCCAGCGCGCCCGAGGTGACGCGAACGCTGCCGCCGTAGCTGATACGGCACAGGTCGAGGCTGGCGAATTTGCGATGATTGAGACTGGCCAGGGGTTGCCCGGCACGGGGCATCAGGATGCAATGGTTGCCAACATGCTGATTGACGTAGCCCGACACGGCGTAGGGGTCGGCATGGTCGAATACCGTGCTGCGCTGACTCAACAGTTGCGCGTGCATCATCGGGTCACTCTCGTTGTTGTTATAGATGTTCTGGTCATTCTAGAGCAGTACCGGCACCGATGTACGAGTTGACCGACACGTGGGAGCGGGCAAATCTTGCAGGAGCCTTACGCATCGCCATCGCCGGCAAGCCTGGCTCCTGCAGATTTGTGGCGAGCCAAAATCCCGCGTACACCCGGGCCCCTGTGGGAGCCTGGCTTGCCAGCGATGGCGGCATCACATTCACCATCGCCATCGGGGGCAAGCCGGGCTCCTGCAGGTTGTACGGGGATCAGTTTTCGAGTGCGCGAACCCGCTCCATGCGTTGCTGCTCTTGCGGCTGGGCCGAGGACTGCAAGGTGAAGTCGAAGACGATTTCAGCAAAGCGGCCGCTGACACCGTAGGCCGCAGCGCGGGCCTGGTCTTCGCTGAAGGTGATTTTGGCGATCAACTCGTCACGGGTGGCGTAGGCGAAGTCATCGTGCAGGTACTCATCGCCGTCCAGGTTGATCTGGGTGGTGAGGTGGCGATGGTCTGCGGCCGAGATGAAGAAATGGATATGTGCCGGGCGCTGGCCGTGACGGCCCAGTTGGTCGAGCAGTTGCTGGGTCGGGCCATCCGGTGGGCAGCCGTAGCCGGACGGCACGATGCTGCGGAAGCGATAACGACCCTCGGCGTCGGTCACAATGCGCCGGCGCAGGTTGAATTCCGATTGGCTGCTGTCGAAGTAGGAGTAAGTCCCACCGGTATTGGCCTGCCAGACGTCTACCACCGCACCTGCCAGAGGTTCGCCAGCGGTATTGAGCACCTGGCCCTGCATGAACAGCGGCACGCCCGGATCAATGCCATCGTCGAGTCGAGCCTCGAAGTTGGACAAGGGGGCACCGGCCACGTACAGCGGGCCTTCGATGGTGCGCGGGGTGCCGCCAGCCTTGCCGGCCTGCTCGTCTTCGGCATCCATCAACAGATCCAGATAGTGTTCCAGCCCCAGGCCCGCGACCACCAGCCCGGCCTCCTGGCGCGAACCCAGCACATTGAGGTAGTTGACGGCTTTCCAGAACTCTTCCGGCGTTACCGCCAGGTCTTCGATGATGTTCACCGAGTCACGCAGGATGCGGTAGATCAGCGCCTTGACCCGCGGGCTGCCAGCATCGTTGTGCAGGCCGCTGGCTTCTTCGAGAAATTGCTGGGCAGCAGCAGTGTGGGAAATCTTGACGTTCATGGTGGTTCCTCATCTTGTAATTATTAGCGTAGCGAACTGAACAGGCTGGGTTCAGCGGTCATCCTCGCGAATCGACGAAGGATGCCGGCACATCGCGGTGACTTCGATCGCCATGTACGGGTAGAGCGGCAATTGCATCAGCAGGTCGTGCAGTTCCTGGACACTGTCGACGTCGAACACGCTGTAGTTGGCATACAGCCCGGCAATGCGCCAAATGTGGCGCCACTTGCCCTGGTCTTGCAGGCGCTGGGAGAAGGCCTTTTCGTCAGCCTTGAGCCTGGTGGCCAACTCGGTATTCATGTCGACCGGCAGGTTCACGGTCATCTTTACGTGGAACAGCATGATGCACTCCTCAGACTTGATGAAGAACAGTGGAAGACTTGTCGCGGCGGAAAAACGCCAGGCGCTCTTCGTCCAGTTTCAGGCCCAGGCCCGGGGTGGTCGGTACATGCAACTCGAAATCGCGATACTCCAGCGGTTCGCTGAGGATGTCTTCAGTCAGCAGCAGCGGGCCGAACAATTCGGTGTCCCAGGCCAGTTTGTTCAGGGTGATGAACGCCTGGGCCGAGGCCATGGTGCCGATGCCGCCTTCGAGCATGGTGCCGCCGTACAGCGCAATACCTGCCGCTTCGGCGATGGCCGCGGTCTTGAGCACTGCGCGCGGGCCGCCATTCTTGGCGATCTTCAGGGCGAAGATCGACGCGGCGCCCTCACGGGCCAGGTTGAAGGCGTCTTCCACACATTCGATGGATTCATCGGCCATGATCGGCGCCGGGCTCATGGCGTTCAGGCGCGCCATGCCGGCGCGGTTGTTGCGCGAGATCGGCTGTTCGATCAGGTCGATGCCGTTGGTGCCGAGAATTCGGCAGGCACGGATGGCCACCGCTTCGTCCCAGGCCTGGTTGACGTCCACCCTGACGCTGGCGCGATCACCCAGGGCTTTCTTGATGGCGATCACATGCGCCAGGTCGCGATTGACTTCACCGGCGCCGATTTTCAACTTGAAGATGCGATGGCGGCGCAGGTCGAGCATTTGCTCCGCTTCGGCGATGTCCTTGGCGGTATCGCCACTGGCCAGGGTCCAGGCCACCGGCAGCGCATTGCGCACCCGGCCACCGAGCAATTCGCTGACCGCCAGGCCCAGGCGCTTGCCCTGGGCGTCGAGCAAGGCGGTTTCGATACCTGACTTGGCGAAAGTGTTGCCACGGATGCTGCGCTCCAGGCGCAACATTGCAGCATTCACATTGGCGCTGTCCTGGCCCAGCAGCAGCGGTGCGAAGTGGCGGTCGATGTTGGTCTTGATGCTGTCCGGGCTCTCGTTGCCATACGCCAGGCCACCGATGGTGGTGGCTTCGCCGATGCCTTCGATGCCGTCGGCGCAACGCACGCGAATGATCACCAGCGTCTGGTTCTGCATGGTGTGCATGGCCAGCTTGTGCGGGCGAATGGTCGGCAGATCGACGATGATCGTCTCGATCGATTCAATGGCTGTTGCAAGCATTTCGATACCCGTCAGGTTCTTGGAGTTCTGGACCCGATTCTGGTACGGCTTTTTTCTGGAAGCCAATATAGAATTGGTCTGACTTGATACCTTAAAGGTATGCAGCCGATCAGCTTTTGGAGGTTCCATGGAACTGCGTCACCTGCGCTATTTTCAGGTGCTGGCGAAAACCCTCAACTTCACCCGCGCCGCTGAGCTGCTGCACATCGCGCAACCGCCCCTCAGCCGGCAGATTCAACAGCTGGAGGATGAGCTGGGCGTGATGTTGCTGGAGCGCGGCCGGCCGTTGAAGTTGACCGATGCCGGCCGGTTCTTCCATGAACATTCCAGTGCGCTTCTGGAACAGCTGGGCAAGGTGTGCGACAACACCCGGCGCATAGGCCAGGGGGAAAAGACCTGGCTGGGCATCGGTTTTGCGCCATCGACGCTTTATGGGGTGCTGCCGGAATTGATCCGGCGCTTGCGCAGCGGCGAGCCACTGGAGCTGGAACTTGGGCTGTCGGAATTGACCACGCTCCAGCAGGTCCATGCCCTCAAGGCTGGCAGGATCGATATCGGCTTTGGACGAATCCGCATCGACGACCCGGCCATTATCCAGACCGTGCTCACCGAAGACCGGCTGGTCGCCGCCCTCCCCGCCGGCCACCCACTGCTGGGCGCGCCGATCAGCCTGCGGGAGCTGGCCAGGGAACCGTTCGTACTGTACCCGGGCAATCCGCGGCCAAGTTATGCCGACCATGTGATCGCCCTGTTCGAGTCTTATGGTGTGAGCATCCAGGTGGCGCAATGGACCAATGAGTTGCAGACCGCGATCGGCCTGGTCGGGGCTGGCATCGGCGTCACCCTGGTGCCGGCGTCTGTGCAGTTGTTGCACCGTGACGACATTGGGTTTACGGCACTGCTGGAGGACAACGCGACTTCACCGATCATCCTCAGCCGGCGGGCGGGCGATGTGTCGCCGGGGTTGAAGCACTGCCTGCAGATGATCGATGAGTTGTTGCCGCGCGCGCTGGAATCCACTCAGGACACCTGAGCTGCAGCCTGGGGCAGGAAGCCCGCTCAACCGGCGAACGCGCGGCGCCCGGCGTTCATTTCCGTGCGCAGTTCGGCAATGAGGTTGTTGATGTCGCGGATGGTGGCCAGGTCCGCTGTGGAGACATTGCGGACCAGCAGCACAACCTCGTGGGTATCAGGATCGAATACGGTGATTTCCAGCAATCCCAGGCTCTCCGTGCATTCACAGGACAGCGGCTCGAAACCGGATTCCACAATACTGGAAAGGACTGCAATGGGGACCATGGCTGACGACTCTGGCGGCAGTTAATGGAAAAGATCCCATTGACGATAGATGCACTTGGCCCATTGCGCGCACGCCAAATGTTATCCAGCTCTCACTTTGAGCGTTTTTCAGCGTGAATCCCCAGACCAGATCCAGTTCCACAGGCCCGGCAGTTGCACCGGCTGCGAACTGTCGCGCACGGTGCGCGCCAGAGCGGCCCGTTGCAGAGCAGCGGTGTCATCATAAAAAGGTTTTTGCGCAACCGTCACCCCTGTCTCCCGGGCGCTGTCGAGGAGAATCTGCAGATACTCGCGCGCATGCCTTGCGGTGTAGCGGTTGAGATCATGAAAGGTCACCACCACGGGAATCACACCGTCCACCACCGGCAATTGACCTTGCGCGATACGCTCGCGAACTTCGGACATCGACCGCAGCATATGCGATCGCCGCCGCGGGCTGGCGTTAAACCCCCAGATCTTGCCGTCGTTGGCACTGAGGTCCGTCAGCAGCATGTGCAGGCCGTGCCGCTGATAGGCGGCGAAGGTGCGCTTGTCGTAACTCCAGAACGGCGGCCGCAGCAGGACAGGCGCCGCGCCGGTGATCGCGGCGATATCGGCGCTGCCATTGGCGAGCGATTGCTCCAGCGCCTGATCGTCCAGGGATCGATGGTTGCTGTGTCCGGGGGTGGCGGTGTGAAAGCCGATGACATGACCTTCAGCCTGTTCCCGACGCATGACCTCGCGCCCAATCTCACTGCCCCCGGCCCTGGAAGCCCGGGTCTGCACGAAAAACACCGCCTTGATGTGCGGTTGCAGCGGATTTTGCGCGAGGCTGTCGAGAACAGTCAGCGTCGGGTTCCAGAAACTTGAAGCACTGGGGCCGTCGTCGAAGGTCAGTAAAAAGCGGATGGGAGGTTGCGCCGTTAAACGTTGTTCGGTTTGCGGGGTCATTGCTATAGGCGCAGCAATGCAGCCGACCAGCCCGGTGGCTAGAACCAGTGGAGCGAGGAGTTTGTACAGCTGTTTCATGGTTTGCCTTGGCCAGGCGATGCGGTGGATCAGTCTACATTGATGGTGAATGATAAGCCGCCATCGCGAGCAAGCTTTGCTCCCACAGGTATCACTATTCACAAGTGCACATTTCAAATGAGGTGCACGAACAAACAAGCGCAGCGCGCCTGCTTGACGCCTTGGTCGGCCCGAAGGCCGCCTCGGCTCGGTTTTTGATCGCGGACGCCCCGTTAACCACGCTGGCCGAACGCAGGCATTGCGCAGCGGGGAAACCGGCAAGGATGCCGGTTTAGCCGCGCTGGGCCAGGGATGGCCCATCGCGGCGACCCGCGGAGTAATGCCGGAGTGAGAGCACACCGAGCCTGAGCGAGGTC